>CAIQMJ010000250.1 GCA_903872875.1 uncultured Variovorax sp. | reverse complement strand
CTTGCGATCATTGATTCCGATATTGGACAAACAGAAACCTGGGTGCTGTTTACACCGCCTGCGCATGGGACAGCCGTTACGGCTTATACCGCAACATCAACCAGTACTACGGCGGCTCGCACATCCTGCGCGACGTGAGCTTCACGGCCACGCTCGGCAAGGTCACCGTGCTGCTCGGCCGCAACGGCGTGGGCAAGACCACGCTGCTGAAGTCGCTGATGGGCCTGGTGCCGATCAAGAGCGGCAGCATCGAATTCGATGGCCAGGCGATCCAGAAGAAGACGCCTTATGAGCGCGCGCGTTCGGGCATGGGCTTCGTGCCCCAAGGCCGCGAGATCTTCGCGCGGCTCACGGTGGAGGAGAACCTGCGCATGGGCCTGGCCTACAAGAGCGGCAGCACGCCGGTGCCGGCCGAACTGTACGAACTGTTCCCGGTGCTCAAGCAGATGCTGCACCGCCGCGGCGGTGACCTGTCCGGCGGCCAGCAGCAGCAGCTTGCGATCGCACGCGCCCTTGCGCCCAAGCCCAAGCTGCTGATCCTCGACGAGCCGACCGAAGGCATCCAGCCGTCGATCATCAAGGACATCGGCCGCGTGATCCGCATGCTTGCCGACCGCGGCGACATGGCGATCGTGCTGTGCGAGCAGTACTACGACTTCGCCCAGGAACTGGCCGATGACTACCTGGTGATGGAGCGCGGCGAAGTCATCGCACGCGGTCTGGGCAAGGACATGGAAGCCAACGGCGTCAGGCAGCTGGTAGCCATCTGACGCTCGACATCGGGATGGAGCGAAACTGACAGAACTGTCATGAAGTCGACAGCGTGAGGTCGGGGGAGGGTGCCTAGAGTGCCCTCACCATGGACCTCATCGATGCACGCGCGCGGCCGCACTCTCCGCCTTCCCCGCACTCGCCGCGCTTCTCCTGCACGCCGACCCTGCTTGCAGCCGCCGTGGCAGCGCTGCTGCTCGCCGGTTGCGCCGTCGGCCCCGACTACGTGCGTCCGCCGGTCGACGTGCCCACGGCCTACAAGGAAGACCAGGGCTGGAAGCCCGCCGACCCGCAGATCATCGACGTCGCGCATCCCTGGTGGGGCCTGTACGGCGACCTGACGCTCAGCGCGCTGGTGGCACAGGCGAACCAGGCCAACCAGAACATCCGTCAGGCCGAGGCGGTCTATCGCGAGGCGCGTGCGCTCGGCGACGCGGCCCGCGCCGGCTTTGCGCCGACCGTCGGCCTCAATGCGGGTGCGACGCGCGCCAAGACCGACACCAGCGGCGTGGTCCGGCTCGGTGACGCCTACAGCCTTGGTCTTTCCGCCAGTTGGGAGCCCGACGTCTGGGGTGCGGTGCGACGTGCCGTCGAGGCCGGCGACGCCAGCGCGCAGGCGAGTGCGGCCGACCTGGCGGGCGCGCGGCTGAGCATCCAGTCGACGCTGGTGCAGGACTACCTGCAGGTGCGCGTCATCGATCTGCAGCGCAGGCTCTACGCAGCCACCATCGATGCCTACGGCAAGTCGCTGGCGCTGACACGCCACCAGTACGCGGCCGGCATCGTGCTGCGCTCCGACGTCGCACTGGCCGAGAGCCAGCTCGCGACAGCGCAGGCGCAGGCGGTCGACCTCGACCAGCAGCGCAGCCTGCTGGAACACGCGATCGCGGTGCTGACCGGACAGCATCCGTCGAACTTCACGCTGGCCCCGGTCGAGACGGCCGACGCCGAGCACCTCGCGGTTCCGGTGATCCCGCCGGGCCTGCCTTCGACCCTGCTCGAACGCCGGCCTGATATCGCCGCGGCCGAGCGCCGCATGAGCGCTGCCAACGCCCAGATCGGCGTGGCGCAGGCCGCCTTCTATCCGCAGCTCGTGCTGAGCGCGAGCGGCGGCTTCAATGCCGCGTCGCTGGGCGCGCTGTTCGATACGCCGAGCCGTGTGTTCTCGCTGGGTTCGGCGCTGGCGCAGACCGTGTTCGACGGCGGCCTGCGCCGCGCGCACAGCGACCAGGCCATCGCGACCTACGACGCGGCGGTAGCGCTCTACAAGCAGACCGTGCTCGCAGGCTTCCAGCAGGTCGAGGACGACCTGGCCACCTTGCGCGTGCTCGAACACGAGTCGGACCTGCAGGGCAAGGCGGTCGAGTCCGCCCAGCTCTCCGAGCGCCTCGCCACCAGCCAGTACCGCGCCGGCACCACGAGCTACGTCAACGTGGTGACGGCGCAGGCGCTGTCGCTCACCGCGCAGCGCAGTGCCGCGCAACTGCTCGGCCGCCGCCTGGCCGCCAGCGTGCAGCTGATCGCGGCCACCGGTGGCGGCTGGCGCACCGCCGACGGCGATCCCGCCCGTGCCGCCGCCGCATCTCCGCAGACCGTCGCCGGCCTGCCAGCCTGTTTCGGAAATTGACGTCCATGACCACCCACCATCTCCCCTTCCAACGCCGTTCGACCTGGGTCGCGGCCGTCGCGCTGTTCATCGTGGCCGGGTCCGTTGCCTGGTCGGTGAACCACCGCGCCTTCGCGGCCAAGCCCGAGGCGTCCGCCAAGGCGCCGCCGGTGCAGGTGACGACCGTCCGCGTCAAGCGGCAGGACGTCCAGGTCTACCGCGCCGGCATCGGCACCGTGGCTTCGATGGCGACCGTCACCATCAAGGCGCGCATCGACGGCCAGCTCGACAAGGTCGGCTTCGTCGAAGGGCAGGACGTGAAAGCCGGCCAGCTGATCGCCCAGCTCGACCCGCGCACGCTGCAGGCCCAGCTCGCGCAGGCCCAGGCCGCACGCGCCAAGGATCAGGCGCAGCTCGCCAATGCACGCGCCGATCTGCAGCGCTACACCACGCTGATCGGGCAGGACGCCGCCACCCAGCAGCAGGTCGACACGCAGAAGGCGCTGGTGGCCCAGCTCGATGCCGCGGTGCAGACCGACAACGCGGCGGTGCAGTACGCGCAGGTGCAGCTGAGCTTCACCCGCATCGTGTCTCCGATCAATGGCCGTGCCGGCGCGCGGCTGGTCGATCCGGGAAACATCGTGCATGCGACCGACACCGGCGGCCTGGTCGTCATCAACCAGGTCGACCCGATCGCGGTGCAGTTCACGCTGCCCGAAGAGGTGGTGCAGGACATCCGCCGCGCCCAGCAGCAGAGCGACCAGCCGCTGGGCGTGGTCGCCTACGACCGCAGCGGCACCGACATGCTGGGCAGCGGCAAGCTGATCCTGCTGAACAACCAGATCGACACCACCACCGGCAGCGTCCAGCTCAAGGGCAGCTTCGCCAACCCGACGCATGCGCTGTGGCCGGGCCAGTTTGTCAATGTGCGGTTGCAGCTTGGCCTGCGGCATGACGCGCTCACTGTGCCGGCCGCGGCGGTGCAGCGCGGACAGGACAGTACCTATGTCTGGACCGTCGCGGACGACGGCACGGCGGCCAGCACGCCCGTGCACGTCGTGCAGATCGCCGACGGCACGGCCGTGATCGACAAGGGCCTGGCCGACGGCCAGCGCGTGGTGACCGACGGGCAGTACAAGCTGCGCGCCGGTGCCAGCGTGGTCGAGCCCGCCAAGGGTGGCGCGGCAGCGGCCACGCCCGCCGGGGGGGGCGCCAAGTGAGCATTTCCGCCGCCTTCATCAAGCGCCCGATCGGCACCACGCTTCTGGCGATCGCACTGCTGCTGGTCGGCGCGGCGGTGTTCCCGCTGCTGCCGGTGGCGCCGCTGCCGCAGGTCGACTTCCCGACCATCCAGGTGTCGTCGACCTTGCCGGGTGCGAGTCCGGAGACCATGGCCTCGAACGTGGCGCAGCCGCTGGAACGGCAGTTCTCGCTGATCGCCGGCCTGTCTCAGATGACCTCGACCAGCGGGCTCGGCTCGACGCAGATCACACTGCAGTTCGATCTCGACCGCAGCATCGATGCCGCCGCGCTCGACGTGCAGGCGGCCATCAACGCGTCCACCGGCCAGTTGCCGGCCAACCTGCCGAACCCGCCGACCTTCCGCAAGGTGAACCCGGCGGATTCGCCGATCCTGATCCTCGCGGTGCAGTCGAAGACGCTGCCGCTGACCGAGGTCAACGACTACGCCGACAACATCCTCGCGCAGCAGATCTCGCAGATCTCCGGCGTGGGCCTGGTCAATATCGGCGGCGTGCAGAAGCCCGCCGTGCGCATCCAGCTCGACCCGGCCAAGCTGGCCGCGCTCGGCCTGAGTCTGGAGGACGTGCGCACCGTGCTGGCCTCCGCCACAGTCAACCAGCCGAAGGGCACGATCGACGGGCCGAACCAGAGCTTCACGGTCTACACCAACGACCAGTTGCTGAAGTCGGGCCCGTGGAACGACGTGGTGCTGGCCTACCGCAACGGCGCACCGATCCGCGTGCGCGACCTGGGCGTGGCGGTCGACGGCCCGGAGAACGCGAAGATCGCCGGCTGGGCCTACGCGGGCGCCGCAGCGCCCGAAGGCAGCACGGTGCAGAACGGTCGCTCGATCGTGCTGGCCATCACCAAGCAGCCCGGCGCCAACGTGATCGAGACGGTCGACCGCATCAACGCCGCGCTGCCGCGGCTCAAGGCATCCATCCCGCCGACCGTCGAGGTCAATCCGATCATCGACCGCACCGAAACCATCCGCGCCTCGGTGAAGGACGTGGAGTTCACCCTGCTGCTGACCATCGCGCTGGTGGTCGCCGTGATCTTCGTGTTCCTGCGCAACGTGCCGGCCACGCTGATTCCCAGCGTCACCGTGCCGCTCGCGCTGCTGGGCACGGTCGGCGTGATGTACCTGCTCGGCTACAGCCTGGACAACCTGTCGCTGATGGCGCTGACCATCGCGGTCGGCTTCGTGGTGGACGACGCCATCGTGATGCTGGAGAACATCTACCGCTACGTGGAAGAGGGCATGTCGCCGATGGAGGCGGCCTACAAGGGTGCGGGCGAGATCGGCTTCACCATCATCTCGATCTCCGTGTCGCTGGTGGCGGTGTTCATCCCGCTGCTGTTGATGGGCGGCATCGTGGGGCGGTTGTTCCGCGAATTCGCGGTCACGGTCACGCTGACCATCGCGGTGTCGGTGGTGATCTCGCTCACGCTCACGCCGATGCTGTGCTCGCGCTTCCTGCGGAACGAGCATGCACGCAAGCACGGTCGCATGTACCTGCTGTTCGAGCGTGGCTTCGATGCGATGTTGAGCGGATACAAGCGCGGGCTGGACACGGTGTTCAAGCACCAGTTCCTCACGCTGTGCGTCTTCATCCTTACCGTCGCGGCCACCGGTTTCCTGTTCGTGATCATCCCGAAGGGCTTCTTCCCGCAGCAGGACACCGGCTTCATCTCGGGCTTCGCCGAATCGGCGCAGGACGCATCCTTCGCATCGATGAACGCCCGCATGATCGCGCTGGCCGACGTGGTGCGGCGCGACCCCGACGTGACCGGCTTCGGCATGAACGGCAGCTCGTCGACCTTCAACACCGGCAACTTCTTCATCAGCCTCAAGCCGAAGGAAGAGGGGCGCACGGCCACGGCCGACGAGATCATCACGCGGCTGCGGCCGCAGCTCGCCAAGGTTCAGGGCGTGAACCTGTTCCTCCAGGCGGGGCAGGACATCCGCGTGGGCGGCCGGTCGTCGCGCACCCAATACCAATACACGGTGACCGATGCGAACCTGGACGAGCTCAACACCTGGGCGCCCAAGCTGCTGCAGCGCTTCCGCCAGCTGCCCGAGCTGACCGACCTCGCGTCCGACCAGCAGAACGCCGCCGCGTCGGCCGTTCTGACGATCGACCGCGACCGGGCTTCGAGCTTCGGCATCACGCCATCGGCGATCGACGCCACGCTGTATGACGCGATCGGCCAGCGCCAGGTCGCGCAGTACTTCACGCAGCTCAACAGCTACCACGTGGTGATGGAAGTGACGCCCGCGCTGCAGCAGGACCCGTCGCTCTTCAGCAAGCTCTTCCTGACCTCGCCGCTCACCGCGCAGCAGGTGCCGCTGTCGACCTTCGTGAAGATCGACACCAGCAAGACGGCCTACCTCGCCATCAACCACCAGGGCCAGTTCCCGGCGGTGACGATCTCGTTCAACCTCGCGCCGGGGCATGCGCTCGGCGAGGCGGTCGACGCCATCAACAAGGCCCAGGCCGACATGGGCCTGCCGCAGTCCCTCACGGGTGCCTTCCAGGGCACGGCCCAGGCCTTCCGCGACTCGCTGTCGTCGCAGCCCTACCTGATCGCCGCGGCGCTGGTGGCCGTGTACATCGTGCTGGGCCTGCTGTATGAGAGCTACATCCATCCGCTGACGATCCTGTCGACACTGCCCTCGGCCGGCGTGGGCGCACTGCTGATCCTGATGGCGGGCGGCTACGACCTGAGCGTGATCGCGCTGATCGGCATCATCCTGCTGATCGGCATCGTGAAGAAGAACGGGATCATGATGATCGACTTCGCGCTCAAGGCCGAGCGCGAGCAGGGCATGGCGCCGCAGGAGGCGATCTACCAGGCCTGCCTGCTGCGCTTCCGCCCGATCATGATGACGACCATGTGCGCGCTGCTGTCCGGCCTGCCGCTGATGCTGGGCCACGGATCGGGCTCGGAGCTGCGCCGGCCGCTGGGTTACGCGATGGTCGGCGGTCTGATACTGTCGCAGGCACTCACGCTGTTCACGACGCCTGTCGTCTACCTGTATCTCGATCGTGCCCACTATTGGTACCAAAGCCGGAAGGATGCGCGCGCGGCCCGCAAGGCCGCCCGTGCTGGCGGACCGCCGCCCGGCGCGCCGCTCGAATCGCACGGATGAGCGCTGAAGGCGCGGTGCACGGCCCGCAGACGCAGACGGAGACAAGACCCGCCATGAAGATCCTGATCGTCGAAGACGAAATCAAGACTGCCGACTACCTGCACAAGGGGCTGACGGAGCAGGGCTGCGCGGTCGACATGGCGCACGACGGCCTGGACGGCCAGCACCTGGCGATGCAGCACGACTACGACGTGATCGTGCTCGACGCGATGCTGCCCGGCCTGGACGGCTTCTCGGTGCTGCGCTCGCTGCGCACCGTCAAGCAGACGCCGGTGATCATGCTCACCGCACGCGACCGGGTGGAGGACCGCATCAAGGGCCTGCACGACGGGGCCGACGACTACCTGATCAAGCCGTTTTCCTTCCTCGAACTGCTCGCGAGGCTGCAGGCGCTGAACCGGCGCGGCCGCACGCAGGAGCCGATGCAGCTGCGCATCGCCAACCTGCAGATCGACCTGCTGGGCCGCAAGGCGTTCCGTGGCGGTACGCGCATCGACCTCACGGCCAAGGAGTTCGCACTGCTCGCGGTACTGGCGCGGCGCCAGGGCGAGATCCTTTCGAAGACCGCGATCGCCGAACTGGTGTGGGACATGAACTTCGACAGCAACACCAACGTGGTCGAGGTTGCGATCAAGCGGCTGCGCGACAAGATCGACGTGCCCTTCGTTGCGTCGTCGCCCAAGCTGCTGCACACCATCCGCGGCATGGGCTACGTGATGGAAGTGCGCAACGAGGAAGGCCCGCCGCCGTGAGGCGCTCGATCACGACGCGGCTGGTGCTGATGTTCGCGGTCGCGGCGCTGGCGGCCTTCCTGCTGATCGGCGCCGCGTTGCAGAGCGTGCTCTCGCGCGAGCTGGAGCGCCATCAGTACGAGGAACTCAACACGACGCTCGTGAGCCTTCGCTACTGGATCCAGGCGATCGGCACGCCCGAGCGCTGGGCGCGCGTCCGGGCGCGGATGGACGCGCTCTCGCCCGAGGACGGCAGCGTGCGCTTCTGGGTGCTGAGCGACGATCCGCGCTTCCAGTACGGCAAGGGCCTGGCGGAAATCGACGGCCTCACGCGCGAGGCCGACGGCCGCGGCAGCGACATCCTGCTGCCGGGCCAGGAGCGGCCCTTTCGCACGTTGTCGGCGCACATCCCGCCACTCGACGACCGGCCTGCGGTGCGGCTCATCGTCGGCCGCAACTCCGAGCCGTACACCCGCACGCGCGAAACCTTCCTGACGGCGCTGCTGGCGCTCGGGCTGGGCGCCGTGCTCGTGGTCGCGATCTCGGGCTACTGGATCGCCCGTGTCGGCCTGCGGCCGCTCGAGCGGCTGTCCGACGAGGCGCAGGCGCTGCGGCCCAAGACGCTGTCGCAACGCCTGCAGACGACCGCGCTGCCGGTCGAGCTGTCGGCGCTGACCGAAGCCTTCAACGGCGCGCTGGCCCGGCTGGAACAGGCCTATGCGCAGCTCGAAGCCTTCAATGCCGACGTGGCGCACGAACTGCGCACGCCGCTGGCCAACCTGATCGGCGGCACCCAGGTCGCGCTGTCGCGCTCGCGCAGCGCGCCGGAGCTGGAGGAGATGCTGGCCTCCAATCTGGAGGATCTGGAGCGGCTGCGCTCCATCGTCAACGACATGCTGTTTCTCGCGCGCGCCGATCGTGGCGAGCTCGCGACCGGCAGGGTGCGCACGCCGATCGCGGACGAAGTGCGCAAGACCATCGAGTTCTTCGAATTCGTGCTCGACGACACCGGCATGCAGGTTCGCATCGAAGGCGACATGGCACTGCAGGCGCAGCTCGAGACCGCGCTGTTCCGGCGTGCGATGTCCAACCTGCTGCAGAACGCGATCGAGCATTCGGAGGCTGGCGCCGTGCTGACGGTTGCGCTGCAGGAGGAAGGCGCAGCGACCTGGATCCGGGTGTCGAACCCAGGCGATCCGATCGCGCCGGCGCACCTGCCGCTGCTGTTCGACCGCTTCTATCGCGTCGACGCAGCCCGTCGCGGCCAGGGCGAACACCACGGCCACGGCCTGGGCCTGGCGATCGTGAAAGCGGTCGCCGCGATGCACGGCGGGCAGGTCGGCGCGACCAGCGCGGACGGGGTCAATACCTTCGGCTTCAGCGTGGCCTCGGGCGCCGAAGTGTCGGAAGACTGAGTGGACTGCAGTCTCGCTTCCGTCGTGTTACGGTCGGAGGCTCAGGGTAACTACCAATCTGCCAGCCGTTCACCGATGAATCCCGTCAGCGCCTCCCAGCCCTCCGACGAGGCCTCCACGCCTTCCTCCCCCGATGCCCCACGCGACCGGACCCTGATGCGGGCGGTGCTCGCACTCGGCGTCGGCGGCTTTGCCATCGGCACCGGCGAATTCGTGATCATGGGCCTGCTGCCCGAGGTCGCGCGCGACATCGGCGTGACCATTCCACAGGCCGGCCATGTGATCAGCGCCTACGCGCTGGGCGTCGTGATCGGTGCGCCGGTGCTCGCCGTGCTGGCCGCGGGCTGGCACCGGCGGGCGCTGCTGATCGCGCTGATCGCCGTCTTCGCGCTCGGCAATTTCGCGACTGCGCTGGCGCCGGGCTACCTGTCGCTCAACCTGCTGCGCTTCGCGACCGGCCTGCCGCACGGCACCTATTTCGGCGTCGCCGCGCTGGTGGCCGCCACGCTGGCGCCGCCGGGCCAACGGGCTCGCGCGGTCGGGCTCGTGATGCTGGGGCTGACCGGCGCCACGCTGGTCGGCGTGCCGATCGCCGCCTGGCTCGGGCAGCTGTTCGGCTGGCGTGCGGCCTTCGTGTTCGTCGGTGTGATCGCCGCCATCGCGATCGAACTGCTGCGCCGCAACATCCCCGACATTCCCGCAGCCAGCGGCGCGAGCCCGATGCGCGAACTCGGCGCGCTCAAGCGCAAGCAGGTCTGGCTCACGCTGGGCATCGGCGCGATCGGCTTCGGTGGCATGTTCTCGGTGTTCAGCTATATCAAGCCGACGCTGACCGAGGTGGCGGGGCTGTCGGTCGGCGCGGTGCCGCTGGTGCTCGCGCTGTTCGGGGTCGGCATGGTGATGGGCAATGTGGTCGGTTCGCGGCTGGCCGACAAGTCGCTCATGCGCACGATCGGCGCGCTGCTGGTCTGGGCCACGCTGGTGCTCACCACCTTCTCGTTCGCGGCGCACCATGCGGCCACGGCGGCGATCAACGTGTTCCTGATCGGCACCATCGTCGCCATCGGCCCGGCGCTGCAGATCCGGCTGATGGACGTGGCGGGCGACGCGCAGACGCTGGCCGCCGCGCTCAACCACTCGGCCTTCAACATGGCGAACGCGCTGGGCGCCTGGCTCGGCGGCGTGGCGATCAGCGCCGGTCTGGGCTGGACCTCGACCGGCTGGGTCGGTGCCTTGCTGGCGGTGGCGGGCTTCGGCGTGTTCTGGTGGTCGCTGCGTGCGGAGCGCCGCACGGCGAACGGGGCCACCGCGGAGCGGGCCGCATCGTGAGCCCGACGGAGAACGCTCGCAAGGCCGGCGCGGCGCTGCCGCTGCTGGTCGCCGCGGCCTTCTTCATGGAGAACCTCGACGGCACGGTGATCGTCACCGCGCTGCCGCAGATGGCGCAGTCCTTCGGCGTGCGGCCGGTGGACATGAGCATCGGCGTGTCGGCCTATGTGCTGACGCTGGCCGTGCTGATCCCGGCCAGCGGCTGGGTGGCCGACCGCTTCGGCGCGCGGCGGGTGTTCGCCGCGGCCATCGTGCTGTTCACGCTGGCGTCGGCGCTGTGCGGCTTCAGTACCGGCCTCGCCACCTTCACGGCGGCGCGCGTTCTGCAAGGCGCGGCCGGCGCGATGATGGTGCCGGTCGGCCGGCTGGTGGTGCTGCGCAACACGTCCAAGGCCGGACTGATGCGCGCCATCGCGACCATCACCTGGCCCGGGCTGGTGGCGCCGATCCTCGGGCCGCCGGTCGGCGGTTTCATCACCACGCACTGGTCGTGGCACTGGATCTTCTTCCTCAACCTGCCACTGGGCCTGATCGGATTGGTCGCTGCGCTGCGGCTGATCCCGGCGCACGCATCGCAGGATGCGGCGGCGCGGCGGCCGTTCGACGGCAGCGGGTTCGTGCTGACCGGCGGCGCCTGCCTCACTCTGATGGCCGGCGTCGAACTGCTGAGCCACGGCGGGCACGGCATGGCCGCCGTGCTGTGCATGCTCGCCGCGCTGGGGCTGGGCTGGCTGGCGGTGCGGCATGCACGGGGCCACCCGCATCCGCTGGTCGACCTGTGGGCGCTGCGGGTGCCGAGCTTCGCCGTCACGGTGTACGGCGGTTCGCTGTTCCGCCTGTCGATCGGCGCCGTGCCCTTCCTGCTGCCGCTGCTGTTCCAGCTCGGCTTCGGCCTCGATGCGTTCCATGCGGGCCTGCTGGTGCTCGCGGTGTTCGCGGGCAACCTCGCGATGAAGCCGATGACCGGCGCCGTGCTGCGTCGCTTCAACTTCCGCACGGTGCTGCTGGTCAACGGGCTGGTCAATGCGGCGGCGATCTTCTCGTTTGCGTTCCTGTCGCCTGGCACGCCCGTGGCCGTGATGGCGGCGGTGCTGTTCGTCAGCGGGCTGGCGCGGTCGATGCAGTTCACCGCGCTCGCCACGCTGGCCTTCGCCGACATGCCGCAGGATCGCATGAGCGGTGCCAACACGCTGTTCAACACCTCGCAGCAGATGGCGATCGGCATGGGCATCGCGTTCGGCGCGGTGGCGCTGCGCATGGGTGCATTGCTGCTGGGCGACGACGCGACGGCGGTGGGGGCAGGGGCGGCGTCGTTGCCGCTCGGCGAGTTCCGCTTCGCCTTCGCCGTGATCGGCGCGATCGCCTTGCTGGCCGTGGTCGACGCGCGCAAGCTGCGTCGGGATGCGGGCGACGAAGTGCGGCTGGCACAGGCCAGGCCCGGCTGAGCGGCTCGGCGCTTGCGCCTGTGCCGTGCGGCCGGCTTGAACCGGTCGCGTGATTTTCCAGACAACCCTTTCAAGGAGAAGTCCATGTCTCGAACTACCCAAGATTTCCAGGATCCGTCCGCGTCGGACGGGCACGCGCTGCCCGGTATCCGCCGGCGCGATGCCGTACTCGCGGCTGCGGCGGTGGTCGCCCAATCGGCGCTGCTCGGCTGGCCGACCGCCGGTGGCGCGCAGTCCGCTGCCAGCGCGGCCGGTGCGACGGGCGCAGCCGGTGCAGCGGCCGACACCGCGGCGGCCGGCCGCTTCCTCGCCTTCTCCAAGGCCATCACCGGGCACGACGACATCGATCCGCTCACATCCTCACGCATCCGCGACGCGATGCGCCAGGCCGATGCCGCATCGGCGGATCAGGTCGACGCACTGGCCGGACTGGTCCAGCCGGGCATGACCCCTGATGCGCTGCTGGCCGCAGCCAGTTCTGCTGGGCTTCGTGGGACAGCGCTG
>CAIQMJ010000249.1 GCA_903872875.1 uncultured Variovorax sp. | reverse complement strand
GCGCTGGCCACGAGTGGCTGGTAGACGTGGATCTGGCCGCGGCGCGTGACGATGTCGCCGGCGCGCTGGGCGACCACAGCACCGCTCTTGTGGTCATCGACTTGGTGCAGAAAGCCGCCGCGTGGATAGACATTGCCCCAGAGGTTGAGCGTGGTGCGGGCGCCGATCTCGCGCAGGCCGGGGATCAGCGCTTCCGGATAGACGGCTTCCGGCACGTTGTAACGCCAGGCCAGCGTGTCCAGGGTGCTCAGCAGATAGGGCATGAATGCCGTACCTGCGCCCTCGCAGGTGTAGCCGGAGGCGCTGGAAAACTGGCTGAACACCGCGCCGCCGGGATGTCCGATCACATCGGCGTTCTTGAACTTGGCAAGGTTGTTTTCGTTGTCGTGGTTGGTCGTGCCGTCGCCACCGGCCTGGGCGGTCGGATTGGGCATGCTCATCGCCCGCACTTCCAGCCACGGGTTCTCACCGGTGTTGCTATAGCTGGACACAACGGCATCGGGCACGTAGTGGCGCACCTTCACCGACGTGCGCACCGTGCATCCCGTCCAGGAGCAGTACAGCCAGTAGCAGATGCCCACCACCCTGTACTCCAGGCAGTCGGGCGACAGCGCCGACGAGACGATGGTCGCGGTGTTCAGGGCAAACGCCGATGTGGTTGCGCCCAGCAGCAGCGAAGCGACGGCTGTGCGCAGGCGCCTGGATGGAGCGAACAGCAGGCGGCTCACGGCCTTGCACTCCGGTAGGCGTCAATGCGGGCGACGGCGCGGGCCACGTCAGGCTCGCCGTAGACCACGTAGCGCCGATCGACCACCACGGCGGGAATCTTGGCGATACCCAGCCCCCAGGCGTCGGCCACGCCTTGGTAGGCCTGCCCGATGCGGCGTTGCAGTGCTTCGCCGCCGTCTCGCAGTCGCTGCTGCACAAGTGCGGCGGCCTTCTCCGGCTGGGCAGGCAGATGCGCGGCGAGTTCGGCCTCGATGCGCATTGGTTGGTCCAGTTCGATGACCCGCGCGCCCGCGGGCGCCTGCACGGGATGGCGGCTGTCGGTGACGACGAGCACGTCGGCGGCAGCAGCGGCCGAACTAAGCAGTGCTGCGCATAGCCCAGCGGCCAGCATGGCGGCCAAGGAGCGCAGTGAGGCAGCAGGAAGGTTGAGGGAATGAGCCGGCATGTCGCGCCTCCGTGGGGTCGATGCAGGTCGTAGTCGACCGCAAGGAAGGCTGGGGAACGACAAAGAAAGCGAAACCTGTGAGTTCCCGTTTCATGCGAGCGAGAAGAAACGGGAGCCGAAGGCTCCCATGTGGATCAGGACATCGCTGCCAAGGATATAAGAAATATATATTTCTTATCTTGTAGCGTATGATTCATTAAATGTGGTCCATCCTGATCGTCACGCTCCCGACCCAGCCCAACGCCGTGCGCCTGCGCATCTGGCGCGCCCTCAAGGCGCTGGGCTGCGCGGCCCTGCGCGATGGCGCCTACCTGCTGCCCGATGAACACGTGTCGGCGCTGGAGTCTCTGGCCGCCGAGGTCCGGGAGCACGGCGGCACGGCCTCCGTCCTGACCCTGTCGCCGCGCGACGAAGCCCAGCGTGCCGAGGTGCTCGCCCAGTTCGACCGGACCGAGGCCTACGCGCAATGGCGCGACACCGCGACAGCGCTCCAGGCCGAACTCGAGAAGCTCGGCGAAACCGAAGCACGGCGCCGCCTGCGCGGCGTGGTGGACGCCCTGCAGACGCTGCGACGCATCGACTACTACCCCGGCCCCGCCGCGCAGCAGGCGGAATCGGACCTTCTGGCACTGCGGCGCGCTTTCGACAACCAGTTCTCCAAGGGCGAGCCACAGCCGCGCGCCGACGATGGCATCGAGCGGCTCGACCCCGCCCGATTCAAGGGCAAGGCCTGGGCCACTCGCGCGAGGCCGTGGGTGGACCGGCTGGCCTGCGCCTGGCTGGTGCGTCGCTTCATCGATCCCAAGGCCAAGTTCACCTGGCTGAGCGATGCCAAGAAGGCGCCGCGCGGCGTCATCGGCTTCGACTACGACGGCGCCCGCTTCACCCACGTCGGCGCACGCGTGACCTTCGAGGTGATGGCCGCGAGCTTCGGCCTCGACGCTGACCCGAAGCTGCAACGCATCGCCGGAGCGGTGCATTACCTCGATGTCGGTGGCATTCCCGTGGCCGAAGCCGCCGGGCTGGAAGCCGTACTCGGCGGCCTGCGCGAAGTGCATGCCGACGACGATCGCCTGATCCTTGCCGCATCCGCGGTCTTCGATGCGCTCTACGCGGCGCCGGGAGCCTCTTCATGAGCGCCGTTCTTCGAGGCACGCAGCAGCAGGACGCTGCGCCGGCGCCCGTGAGCTTTCGGGAGGCCTTCTGGTTCTGGCTCAAGCTTGGCTTCATCAGCTTCGGCGGGCCGGCCGGGCAGATCGCGATCATGCACACCGAACTGGTCGAGCGCCGGCGCTGGATCAGCGAGAAGCGTTTTCTGCATGCGCTGAACTACTGCATGCTGCTGCCCGGCCCCGAGGCCCAGCAGCTCGCTACCTACATCGGCTGGCTGATGCACCGCACCTGGGGCGGCATCGTGGCCGGCGCACTGTTCGTGCTGCCCTCGCTGTTCATCCTGATCGGGCTGTCCTGGATCTACCTGCGCTTCGGTGACGTGCCGGTTGTGGCGGGCATCTTCTATGGCATCAAGCCGGCCGTCACGGCGCTGGTGTTGCACGCCGCGCACCGCATCGGCAGCCGGGCGCTCAAGAACGGCTGGATGTGGAGCATCGCGGCGCTGGCCTTCGTCGCGATCTTCGCCTTCGGCACGCCATTCCCGGCGATCGTCCTGGCCGCGGCGTTGATCGGCCACTTCGGCGCCCGTTGGGCGCCAGGCGTGTTCGCACTCGGCGGCGGCCATGGCGCTGCCAAGCAAGGCTATGGCCCGGCCCTGATCGACGACGACACGCCGACACCTGCGCACGCGCGCTTCTCGCGCAGCCACCTGGCCAAGGTTCTCGCCGCCGGGTTGGGGCTGTGGGCGCTGGCGATGGGTTCGCTCGTCGCGGTGCAAGGGCTGCAGGGCACGCTGACCCAGATGGGCTGGTTCTTCACCAAGGCCGCGCTGCTGACCTTCGGGGGCGCCTACGCGGTGCTGCCCTACGTGTACCAGGGCGCCGTGGAACACCACCAGTGGCTGTCGGGCGCGCAGATGATCGATGGCCTGGCCTTGGGCGAGACCACGCCGGGGCCGCTGATCATGGTGGTGGCCTTCGTCGGCTTCGTCAGCGGCTGGGCCAGGCAGGTGCTGGGGCCCGATGCGCTGTTCCTCGCGGGCGCCTTGGCCGCCGCCGTGGTGACCTTCTTCACCTTCCTGCCGTCCTTCGTATTCATCCTAGCGGGTGGCCCGGCCATCGAGGCCACGCACGGCAAGCTCGGCTTCACCGCGCCGCTGTCGGCGATCACGGCCGCCGTCGTGGGCGTGATTCTCAACTTGGCGCTGTTCTTCGCGTACCACGTGTTGTGGCCCCAGGGCCTCAGCGGAGCGTTCGACTGGCCATCGGCCCTGATCGCGCTGGGCGCGGCGGTGGCGCTGTTCCGTTTCAAGCTGGGCGTGATGCCGCTGCTGGGTGCGTGCGCGGCGATCGGCCTGGCGGTCACCTGGCTGCGCCCGCTGATGGCTTGAAAGCAACCTCAAGGAGCACCGCCATGAAATGGGTCACCCGCGAACGTCCGAAGATCGACCGCATCGCCTGCCCCTGGCTGATCCTGCGCTTCATCGACCACGAGGCAGAGTTCCTCTATGTGCCGGCATCGGAGGTCCTGCGCGTGGCGGCCGAGACCGGCGCCACGCCTTACGACATCCCCGGCGTGGAGATGAGCCACGTGGGCGAGCTGTGCAGCTTCGATGCCTTCCTGGCGAAGTACCGTCTCGACGATCCTGCGCTCACGCAACTGGCCGACATCGTGCGCGGCGCTGACACTTCGCGCCTGGATCTCACGCCGCAGTCGGCCGGCCTTTACGCGATCTCGCTCGGCCTGTCGCGCGTGTTCGCCGACGACCAGGAGATGCTGCGCCACGGCCTGGTGATGTACGACGCGCTCTTTGCGTGGTGCCGCGAAGGGCGGGACGAGACGCACAACTGGCCGCCGCGCATGACCCTCTGAGCTGAGGCCATTGATGTCGAGCGCTTCGCGATCAAGAATCTTCGGATGAACCCTTCATCACGCGAGCGCAGGGCCGGCAGTTCATTGGCGGACCGTGCGCGCAGGCACCTTGCAGGGATCACCGCCTCGGTGATCCTGGCGATCGGTGCAGCCGCCCTGATCGGCTGGCTGGTCATGGCAATCTACGTGGCGGCCGTGACGGCCGACTGAACACGCACCGAGGCACGTCCTCGGGCCTTGGCCCGATCAAGGCTGGGCCGATCGAACGTCAGTGCTCGTGGCGGTGGTGCGCGTCCGGCACATGTGGATGCACGTGGCGCAGCGGTTCGTGCACATGCCGGTGGCTGTGCGACCCCGCCGGCATCACCTCGTGACGGTGACCGTGGTGCCCGTCGTCGTGGCGGTGCGCATGCTCATGCGCCATCGCTTCGTGATGATGTTCATGACCGTGCGACTCCGCCAGATGCAGCACCACGCCGAGGACCATGAGCACGCCGCCCGCGGCCAGGCCGGCGCCGATGAAGGGCGCGAAGGCGAAGACGGAACCCGTGCGCGCCGCGCCGAACGCCCGCTGCGCCAGCAGGTAGCGATGTCCGCGCGCTGGAGGCGGCGCTGCTGCCCGCCTTGCGCAGAGAACCGCGCTGCAGCGACGGGCCGGTTCGGTTGACGAACCATGGCGTCGTCGGCCTGTGGCGGGTGGTCAGCATCTGAACCCAGGGAACCGGAACACGCGCCTTACCTCGACGTTTCGGAGCTCACGGGAAGACCGAGCCGCAAGAAATACCAGGTGTGGTTGCTGACGAGCAAGGCGTGCCCGGGACCCTGCTGAGGATCTGTTGGCTCGCCGCGAATCAACTGCCGGGTGATCGAACGAACACCGACGTCATCCGCGCAGGTCCAGTTCCGCCCGTCGTCGATCGTGCACCGCGACAGCCGCCCGAACGCGGGCTGAGGGCCGACGATTTCAAGCGCCACTTCGCGCTTGGCCTTGTCGATGACGAAATGATGGCGCTCGGCCGCAACCAAGTGCCCGGTGCAGTGCTTGCCCTGCCATGTACCCCCTTGCAACGGGCTGTGTACAGCGTTCACTGGCCCTGCAAGGTGATGGCGTCGCTCGTCCACACGAGAAAGCCGATGCCCCCGAGCGCAGCCACCAGGAACAACCAGATGCGGAGCTTCAAGGAACGTGCCATCTTGAACGCCTCAGACGCCGAGCACCGCGAGCATCAGGAACGCCAGAAACAGCACGAAGTGCGTCATGCCCTCGATCGCGTTGGTCTCGCCGTCGTGCACGTTGACCATCGCCACGATCAAGGTGATGAACACCATCACCATCTGCGACGGCGACAGCGCCATGTGGATGGGTTGACCCGTCACGAGCGCCAGCGCCTCGATGATCGGCACCGTCAGGATGACGGTGGACAGCGACGCGCCCAGCGCAATGTTGACCACCGGCTGCATCCGGTTGGCCAGCGCGGCCCGCATCGCGGTCAGGATTTCGGGGCTGGCGGAGAGCGTGGCGACGATCAGCGGGGCGACGATGGGCGGCACGCCGCTACCGGCCAGGCCGGCGTCGAGCGTGCGCGACATCACCTCCGACAGTACGCCGATCAGCGCAATGCCACCGGCCATGAACGAAATCGGCAAGGCCAGCTTTCGCTCCGCACACGGTGGCACGGGCTCCGCAACCGCATGTACCTTCGCGTGCTGCGCGTAGCTGTAGCTGAAGAAGTAGCTGTGCCGGCCGGTCTGCAGGCGCAAGAAAAGCCCGTACATCAACACCATCACGACGATGGTGAAGAGCGAGTAGCTGCGCCAGTGCTCACTCGGGATGAACGAGGGCAGCACCATCGACACGCCGATGGCGGTCAGGATCATCACGATGTAGGTGTTGCCAGAATCCACGTTGTATGGCTGTTCGCCGTGGCGCAGGCCGCCGAGCAGTGCCGACAGCCCCAGCAACGCGTTGATGTCGAGCATCACCGCCGAATAGATCGTGTCGCGTACCAAGGTCGGTGAACTCGTATGGCTCATCATGATCGCAAGGATTACGACCTCGACGAGCACCGCGCTCAGCGTCAGGACCATCGTGCCGTAGGGTTCGCCGACCCGTTCGGCGAGTTCCTCGGCGTGGTGCGCGACGCGCACCGAAGCCAGAAGAATGGCAACGATCAGCGCGACAGCCGCCGCCATCGACACCGCCTGCCCCGCCTCAAGAATCGAGTGTTCGAACGGGAAACCGATCGCGGCGGCCATCGCGGCAATGACGAGGAAAATTTCCTGGCGAATGAGCGCGGGCATCGTGAACGGCGAGTTGGAGAGCCTGAATCATAGGCGCCAGCCTGTCGGATTGGTCGAATTCCATATCCTCCCTGGTAGGATATGAGGATGCGAGAGCAACATATCCACGCCAGCCATCCCAAGGTCATCAATCGCCTCAAGCGCGCCGACGGCCACTTGCAGAACGTCATCGCGATGCTGGTCGACGGCCGTTCCTGTCTCGACGTGGTTCAGCAGCTTCAGGCGGTCGAGAGTGCGATCCATGCGGCCAAGAAGACCCTGATTCACGACCACCTCGATCACTGCCTGGATGCGGCGCTGGGCGCGCAGCACAAGAAGCCCGCGCCCCCGATGGACGAATTCAAGACGATCGCGAAGTACCTATGAGCGCCCACCTTGTCGGCGGCACACCGGATGCGGGTGGATTGATGGCGCTGATGACGCGCGAGCGCTGGATCGAGGTGGCGCGCATCGTCGTCACGGGCCTGATAGCACTGCTGTTCTGGCAAGCCCTCGTGCCCATCG
>CAIQMJ010000248.1 GCA_903872875.1 uncultured Variovorax sp. | reverse complement strand
GTGCTTCCGCCGCTGCACTGACCCATCGCGCCAGATCCAAGGAGACTTTGCCGACATGACCGAGATCCAGCACATCCCTTCGCCAGGGCGCTTCAAGACACCGCCGCTGTCCGCCGCCACCCGCTTCGGCGACCTGCTCTTCATCTCGGGCACGCCCGGCTACTACGCCGACGGCAGCATCGACGAAGGCGACTTCGACAGGCAGTTCGACCAGGCGGTCACCACGCTGCGCGAGATCCTTGCCACGGCGGGCGGCTCGATGCGCTCGCTGCTGAAGGTCAACGTGCTGCTGACACGCCTGCAGGACGTGCCGGCGATGAATGCGCGTTACGCCGAGGCCTTCGGTCCCGCACCCTACCCGGCCCGCACGACATCCATCGTGCTGTCGCTGCCCGATCCGCGCATGCTGCTCGAGATCGAGTGCGTCGCGGCGGCGGACGCTGCTCGATGACGGCGACGAACACGGCGACGGCGCGCGCGCCCTTTCGCATCGGCATGCTGATCTTCCCCGGCATGACCAGCCTCGACTTCGCCGGGCCGCTCGACGTGTTCGCACGCATGCCCGACACCCAGGTGCATGTGCTCGCGAAGACACTGGAGCCGGTGGTCACCGACATCGGCCTGCGCGAACTGCCCAGCATGCGCATGGACGATGCGCCGCCGCTGGACCTGCTCTTCGTCGGTGGCGGACCCGGCGTCAACATGCTGATGGAAGACGCACAGACCATCGACTTCCTGAGCGAACGAGCGCCGCAGGCGCAATGGATCACTTCGGTCTGCACCGGCGCGCTGGTACTCGGCGCCGCCGGGCTGCTGCGCGGCTACAAGGCCGCCACGCACTGGGCCGCGATGGAGGTGCTGCGCCACTTCGGCGCGGAGCCGGTCGCGCAGCGCGTGGTGATCGACCGCAACCGCATCACCGGCGGCGGCGTCACGGCAGGCATCGATTTCGCGTTGACCATCGCCGCTCGCCTGCACGGCGACCTGCGCGCGCAGGGCATGCAGCTCGCCATGGAGTACGCACCGGCGCCGCCCTTCGACACCGGCTCGCCAGCCACCGCGCCCGCCGACCTGGTGGCGCGGGTGCGCGCAGCTGTGGCGCCTTCGACGGAGGCGCGCATGGCGGCCGCGCGGCGGATCGCCCGGCGTCACGGCTGGACCGACGGCATCTGTGACTGAAGACGAGGACATGCCGACGGCGGCAGCGAGAGCACCCCACAAGATCGCCGCCGGATTGCGGCCCGGCCTGCCGGATCGGGACACTGCCGGCAACCGCCATTCCTAAGCTCGGGCGCATGTTGTTCATGACGTCCTGAAGGAGTTGGCATGTTGCGTTTGGGTTGGGGCCGCTGGCTCCGTGCATCGTTCGCGCTCTGTGCGCTGGGAGCCTCGGCGGTCTTCGCGCAAGACTACAAGGGGCCGATCACGCTGGTGGTCGGTTATCCGGCCGGTGGATCTGCCGACATCGGCGCGCGCGTCCTTGCCGAGAAACTGCCGGCCCTGCTCGGACAGCCGGTGATCGTCGAGAACCGCGCGGGCGCCGGAGGCCAGATCGCGGCGCGCTACGTGAAGGGCGCGCCGGCCAACGGCTCGGTGCTGTTCTTCACCAACGGCCACACCGTCGTGACCGTGCCGCTGATCATGAAGGCACCAGGCTTCGATACCGCCGTCGACCTGAAGCCCGTCAGCCCGTTCGCGAGCTTCGAGCTCACGCTGGTGGTGAACCCGAAGACGCAGGCCCGTTCGGTCAAGGATCTGACCGATTACTTCGCGAGGACGCCAACGGAGCGGAACATCGCCGTTCCGGCGCCGGGCAGCGCGCCCGAGTTCATGGTGGGACGCTTTGCACAGCTCACCAGGACCGACGTGCTGCCCGTCGCCTACAAGGGCACTGCGCCAGCCGTCCAGGACCTGCTCGGTGGACAGCTCAGCGCCGCGGTGCTGCCGGTAGCCGACATCCTGCAATACCAGCGGGTGGGCAAGCTGCAGGCCGTGGCCGTCACCCGATCCACACCGCTGCTGCCCGGCGTGCCGTCGTTCGGCGACGCCGGCCTGGGCGAGCTCGCCGCCTCGGACTTTCTCGCGGTGTATGCACCGGCCGGCATGAGCGACGCCAACGTGGCGCGCTTCCATCGCGCGATTCAGCAGGTCGTCGCGATGCCCGACGTGAACGAGCGGCTGCTCTCGTATGCGCTGCAGCCGCAGCACGGAACGCCCGCGGACCTGACCAAGGCCTACGAGGCCTCTCGAACGACGGTCCGCGGCCTGATGAAGGCGGTCGACTACCAACCGCAATGACGCCGGCCGCACCGATGGCGCCCACGCAGTGGAGCCGGATCCAGTCCACGGCATTCGACCGTGCGGCAGCGGCATCGACCGTCGTCATCCTGCCGATCGGCTCGACCGAACAGCACGGGCCGCACCTGCCGGTCGAGGTCGACAGCCTGCTGGTCGGCGAGGTGGCGCGGCGCTGCGCCACGCTCACCGCGCTGCGGACGCCGGTGCTGGTCCTGCCCACGCTATGGGTCTCGCTGGCCGAGCACCACATGGCAGATGCCGGCAGCCTCACGCTCGACTTCGAGACGCTGCTCGGCTTCACGCGCTGCATCGTGCGTTCGCTGCAACGCCAGGGCTACCGGCGCATCCTCCTGCTCAACGGGCACGGCGGCAACATGGCGGCGCTGACGCTGATCGTGGACATCCTCACGGTCGAACTCGACGTGCCGGTGGCGACGGCGACCTACTGGATGGTTGCAGCCCCGGCCTTCGCCGAGATCCTCGAAGGCCAGCCCAACCTGCTGCACGCCTGCGAGGCCGAGACGTCCATGGTGATGTATCTGCGGCCCGAACTGGTCGATGCCGAGGCCGCGCGCACAGTGAGCGCACCGGCCAGCGGCTTCCTGCTGGCGGGCGGCGTGCACCGCTGGCGGCCGATCGCCCACTGGTCGTGCAGCGGCGTGGTCGGGTCGCCGCGCCTTGCATCGCCCGACAAGGGCGAGCGACTGCTGCGCGCGGCCGCCACCGCATTGGCCGATCGAATCGTCCAAGGCGGAATCTGGGGCGACGAGGGGGCGAATGCCGCCTGACTGACGACGGCACAGCGATCACACGCCTGCGCGGGTGTCGCGGGCCAGGTCCGAGAAGCACTGGGGATCACGCGCTGCACGACATGACATCCCTCGCTATGCTTGGCCGCCCTGCCCTACCGTCCCCAGGAAGTCCGAGACATGTCCCAAGCGCACATCGACGTCTATTCGTGGCCCACACCGAACGGGCACAAGGTCCACATCATGCTGGAGGAATGCGGGCTCCCGTACACCGCCCATCCGGTGAACATCGGCAAGGGCGAGCAGTTCGAGCCCGGTTTTCTGGCAATCAGCCCGAACAACAAGATTCCCGCGATCACCGACCCCGACGGCCCGGATGGCGAGCCCATCTCGCTGTTCGAATCGGGCGCGATCCTGGTCTACCTCGCCGGCAAGACCGGCAAGCTGATGCCCACGGGCGATCGCGCTCGATATGACGTGCTGCAGTGGCTGATGTTCCAGATGGGCGGCGTCGGCCCGATGCTCGGCCAGGCGCATCATTTTCGCCTGTACGCGCCGGAGAAGGTGCCCTATGCGATCGAACGCTATACGAACGAGGCGAAGCGCATCTACGGCGTGATCGACAGGCAACTGTCGAAGAACAGCTTCGTCGCCGGACGAAGCTTTTCGATCGCCGACATCGCGATCTTTCCCTGGCTGCGCAGTTGGGAAAACCAGGGCATCGTGCTGGCCGATTTCCCGAATCTCCAAGCCTGGTTCGACACGGTCGCCGAACGACCTGCGGTACAGCGCGGCGTGAAGGTGCTGGCCGATCTGCGCCAACCGCTGACCGGTGAGAGGGAGCGCGAAATCCTGTTCGGCAAGGCGCAATACGAAAAGCGCTGAATGAACTTGCGCGGTACGTCTCGATGAAAATTCCGGCGCCCGGGGCAGGGACGGGACTGCGGCGGGTTAGAATCGAAGGCTCGTCGGGGTGTAGCGCAGCCTGGTAGCGCATCTGGTTTGGGACCAGAGGGTCGAAGGTTCGAATCCTTTCGCCCCGACCATTAGTTTGTCCAAGGGCGTCCGGTGTCATCCACCAGACGCCCTTTTTCATTGGGCGAGCGCTTGCTGCGTCTCCATGATCGTCCATCACGATCCGTTGTCTTCCGATCCCAGACCGGGGAACAATCCGGGGAACAAACCGGGGTCCAGACGAGAAACCGGGGAATCGTTCCCCGGTCGCCATCTGAAAACAGATGTGCCCCGGTCGGAGCCGCACCGTGCTGACCGAAGTCCAATGCAAGAACGCAACCTGCCCGCCGGAGAAGAAACGCTTCCGTCTGACCGACGCCAGCGGGCTCTATCTAGAGTGCTCCCCGGCCGGCTCC
>CAIQMJ010000247.1 GCA_903872875.1 uncultured Variovorax sp. | reverse complement strand
GCACCGCGTTGCGCTTGACCTCGCGCTGCAACGCCCGGCTGCCGACGGAGTCCCAGGGCGAAACGAAGGCCGCGGCGGCAGGCTGTGCGCGAAGTACGCGCGCGGTTCGGGAGGAAGTGGAAGCCATCGGGTTTGTGCTGACGGGAAAGTCCTGATGTTGATCGCTCGGGCGAACTGGGACATTACCGGCCAGTAGGAATTCTACGAACGAGTAGGGTTTCCTGTCTTGCACGCAAACCCTGACCGCTTTCCAGGGGGTTTTTTAGGGCTTCCTGAATGCATGATCTTCCCGTCCGCACGCATGCCGGCCACACCGCACCCGTGCTCCAGGTGGAGGCGTTGACGCTGGCGTTCGGCGGCGTCAAGGCGCTGACCGGCGTGGGCTTCGACGTCGCGCCGGGCTCCATCACCGCGGTGATCGGCCCGAACGGCGCAGGCAAGACTTCGCTCTTCAACACCATCTCGGGTTTCTATCGGCCCGCCACCGGCCGCGTGCTGTTCGAGGGCAGCGACATCACGCGCCTGCCCGCGCCGAAGCGCGCCGGCCTGGGCCTGGCGCGCAGCTTCCAGAACATCGCGCTGTTCCGCGGCATGACGGTGCTGGACAACATCAAGCTCGGGCGCCATGCGCACCTGAAGACGAACGTGTTCGACGCCCTGTTCTATGCGGGTCGCGCACGCCGCGAAGAGGCCGAGCTGCGCCGCGACGTGGAGGAACGGATCATCGATTTCCTGGAGATCGACCACATCCGCCACGCGTCGGTCGCCGCCCTGCCCTACGGGCTGCAGAAGCGCGTCGAGATGGCGCGCGCGCTGGCCATGCAGCCGAAGGTGCTGATGCTCGACGAGCCGGTAGCCGGCATGAACCGGGAAGAGACCGAGGACATGGCGCGCTTCATCCTGGACGTGCGTCGCGAATGGGGCATTACCGTGCTGATGGTCGAGCACGACATGGGCATGGTGATGGACCTGTCGGATCACGTGGTGGTGCTGAACTTCGGCCAGGTGATCGCACAGGGCACGCCGGCGCACGTGCAGGCCGATCCGGAAGTCGTCCGCGCCTACCTGGGCGCCGGCGACGTCGGTGAACTGCGGCGCCGGCTGCGCGGCGATGCGTCCGGCATGCCGACGGCACCCGCCGCCATGCTCGCCGGAGCCACCTGATGGATTGGGCCTACCTGTTCGAGATCGCGCTGACAGGCATCGCCAGCGGCGGGCTCTATGCGCTGGCGGCACTGGCCTTCGTGCTGGTCTACAAGGCGACGCGCGTGGTGAACATCGCGATCGGCGAAATGCTCATGGTCGGCGCCTACCTGTTCTTCACCTTCGCGGCGATGTTCGCGCTGCCGATCTGGCTCGCCGTACTGGGCGCGGTGCTCGGCGCCGGGCTGCTGGGCGCGGTGATCGAGCGCACGATGATCCGGCCGCTGCTCGGCGAACCGCCGATATCCGTCTTCATGGTCACGGTCGGGCTGGCGTCGATCCTGGTGGGGCTGGTCGAGATCATCTGGACTGCCGACCAGCGCCGGTTGCCGGAGTTCCTGCCGAACACGCCGGTGATGATCGGCGAGGCCTTCCTGGCACCCAAGGTCGCGTACGGCGCCGCCGTTGCGCTGGTGTTGATCGTGCTCGTGCTGCTGCTGTTCCGCTTCTGGCGCGGCGGCGTCGCGCTGCGGGCCACCGCGTCGGACCAGGCCGCGGCATATGCGATGGGCATCAACGTGCCGCGCGTGTTCTCGCTCGCGTGGGTGGCGTCCGCGATGATCGCCGCAGTCGCCGGCATCATCGTGGGCTCGATCGGCGGCATCTCTTCGACGATGGGCGTGTTCGGCCTGTCGGTGCTGGTGGTGGTGATCGTCGGCGGCCTCGACAGCGTGCTGGGTGCACTCATGGGCGGCGTGTTCATCGGGCTGGTCGAGGCGCTGGCCGGCAGCTACCTGGGCGGCGAGTACAAGCTGCTCGCGACCTTCATCGTGCTGGTGCTGGTGCTGATGGTGCGGCCCTACGGGCTGTTCGGCACACACGAAATCGAAAGACTGTAGCCATGCGCATCGGCACCCTCAAGCAAAGCTACGTCGCAGATGCGGCGCTGTTCGACTCGCGCACGCAGAAGGCCTGGCTCGCGGTCGGGGCGGCGCTGCTGCTGCTGTTCCCTTTCATGGCCAGCGACTACTGGCTGTACCTCGCCTGCCTGGTCGCGATCAACGTGGCGAGTGCCACCGGCCTCAACATCCTGACCGGCTACACGGGCCTCGTGAGCCTGGGCCAGGCCGCCTTCATGGGGCTGGGCGCGTACACGGTGGCGATCCTGCAGACCCGGCTCGGCACGCCATTCCTGCTGAACCTGCTGGCCGGCGGCGTGGTCGCGATGCTGGGCGGGCTGATCGTCGGCATCCCGTCGCTGCGGGTGAAGGGCCTGTACCTGGCGATCGCGACCATCGCCGCCTCGTTCATCACGCACTTCCTGTTCGCCAACCTCAAGTTCACCGGCGGCACGACCGGGCTTTCGCTGCCGCCGGCGCAGTTCTTCGGCATGGCGCTGGACACCTCGTTCCGCCTGTACTGGGTGATCGTGCCGGCCATGCTGCTGATGGTGCTGGGTGCGGCCAACCTGTTCCGCACACGCATCGGGCGCGCCTTCATCGCGATCCGCGACCGCGACATCTCGGCCGAGGTGCTGGGCATTCCGCTGCTGCGCTACAAGCTGCTGTCGTTCGGCCTGTCGTCGTTTTATGCCGGCGTCGCGGGCGGGCTCTGGGCCTACTTCTTCCGCGTGGTCACGCCCGAGAGCTTCCCGCTGCTGATGTCGATCTTCTTCCTCGCCGCGATCATCGTCGGCGGCATGGGCACGATCCTCGGCGGCATCTTCGGCGCGGTCTTCATGACGATGGTGCCCGAGCTGCTCAAGCTCGCGGTCGACCTGCTGCCGGGCGGCACCGCGAACGCGGTGTTCCTGTCGCCGGTGCGCACCGTGGTGTTCGGCGCGCTGATCGTCGGCTTCCTGGTGTTCGAGCCGCACGGGCTCGCCGAAGTGTGGCGACGCATCCGCCGCTACTTCCACCTCTGGCCCTTCAAGACATGACGCGCCAACGGCCGTCGATTTGTGCACCACCGACGACGACGACGAAGACCCAACGACCTCAAACCAGGAGACAAGCATGCAGAAGACCCCGACTCCCTCCCAGCGCCGCCGCGCGCTCGTGCTCGCCGCATCGGCTGCGCTTGCCGCGCCTTTCTCGCCCGCCGTCCATGCGCAGGCCAACGACGACATCGTCATCGGCGGATCGATCCCGATGACCGGCGTGTTCGCGTTCGCAGGCGTGGGCATCAACGCCGGCATGGCCGACTACGTGAAGATGGTCAACGACGCGGGCGGCATCAAGGGCCGCAAGCTGCGCTACGTGCCCGAGGACACGGGCTACAAGGTCGACGTCTCGGTGGCGGCCTTCAAGAAGATCACGAGCCAGAACAAGGTCAACCTCTATTACGGCGACTCGACGGGCTTCTCGAAGACCATCAATCCGGAACTCGACCGCAGCGGCCAGATCCTGATGGCCGGCGCCTCGTTCGCCACCGAGCTGAACGACCCGGCCAAGTACCCGAACCAGTTCCTGGTCGGGCCCGACTACACCGAGCAGATCGGCATCCTGCTGAAGCACATCGCCAAGGAAAAACCGGGCACCAAGGTCGCCTTCGTCTACTCCGATTCCGAGTTCGGCCGCGACCCGATCGAGGCCAGCGAAGCCGCAGCGAAGAAGCTCGGCCTGTCGGTGCCGGTCAAGCTGATGACGCCGGCCGGCAGCGTCGACGTGTCGACCGAGGTCATCAAGCTGCGCCGCGCCGCACCCGACTACACCATCTTCCACGGCTACATCCTCGCGCCGATTCCGGAGTTCGTGCAGCAGGGCAAGCAGATGGGCATGACCAGCAAATGGATGGGCACCTTCTGGACCATGGACAGCTCGACCGTGATGAAGATGGGCGAAGCCGCCGACGGCTTCATGGGCGTGATGCCCTACCGTTACCACTACGACACCTCCGCCAAGGCGCCGATGTTCGACAGGATCCGCGCGCTGCATCCGGACTACCAGAGCACCGCCTACACGCAGGGCTTCCTGACCGCGATGCTGTTCACCGAAGCCGCCAAGCGCACGCTCGACGCCGGCAAGCCGCTGGACGGCAAGAACCTGAAGGCCGCGCTGAACACGCTGAAGGACTTCGACACCGGCGGCCTGATCGGCGTGCCGATCACGATCAAGGGCAACTCGATTCCGGTGGGCCGCGTCTACAAGGCGGACATGAAGGCGCAGAAGATGGTGGCCGCTTCGG
Organism: uncultured Variovorax sp.; assembly: GCA_903872875.1. Lineage (GTDB taxonomy): Bacteria > Pseudomonadota > Gammaproteobacteria > Burkholderiales > Burkholderiaceae_C > Variovorax. The sequence continues at coordinate 2,779 of CAIQMJ010000247.1, read as the reverse complement.
ACTGGATCTCTCTGGAATGATCCACGCCCCGCCCCCCGCACGCGAAGACCTCGTGCTGGAGGTCAACAACATCGAGGTCGTCTACAACAAGGTCGTGCAGGTGCTGCGCGGCCTGTCGCTGACCGTGCCGCGCGGGCAGATCGTGGCGCTGCTCGGCAGCAACGGCGCGGGCAAGTCGACCACGCTGAAAGCGATCTCCGGGCTGCTCGCGCTGGAAGATGGCGAGGTCGAGGCCGGGCGCATCGTGTTCGACGGAGCCACCACCGACGACCTGCCGCCGCAGCAACTGGTGCGGCGCGGGCTGAGCCACGTCATGGAAGGTCGGCGCGTGTTCGAGGACCTCACGGTGGAAGAGAACCTGGTGGCCGCGACCTATGCGCTGACGGGGCGCGAGGCGCCGGCAGGGAGGGCTGGCGCACGCAACTTCGACAGCGTCTACGACTACTTCCCGCGGCTGCACGAGCGCCGCAAAGGGCTCGCCGGCTACCTCTCGGGCGGCGAGCAGCAGATGCTCGCCATCGGCCGTGCGCTGGTCGCCGAGCCCAAGCTCATCCTGCTGGACGAGCCCTCGCTCGGCCTGTCGCCGAAGCTGGTCGAGGACATCTTCACGATCATCGCGCGCATCAACGCGGAGCGCGGCGTGTCGATGCTGCTGGTCGAGCAGAACGCCAGCGTGGCGCTGGCCATCGCGCACACCGGCTACATCATGGAAAGCGGCAAGGTCGTGATCGACGGCAGCGCCGAGCGGCTGGCGGCCGACCCCGACGTGCGCGAGTTCTACCTCGGTGTCGGCGGCAGCGGGGAAGCGCGCAGCTTCCGCGAACTGAAGCACTACAAGCGCCGCAAACGCTGGCTCTCATGACCGCAGCACTGCCCGCCCTCACCCTGCCGCAGATGCTGCGCGAACAGGCACGCACGCAGCCGTACCGCATCGCGATTCGGCAGAAGGATTTCGGCATCTGGCATCCGCTCGACTGGGCCGGCTACCTGCGGCGCGCCAGCCATTTCGGGCTTGGCCTGAACGCGCTCGGCCTCGCGTCCGGCGGCCATCTCGGCATCGTGTCGGAGAACCGGGTCGAGTGGCTGCTGTCGCAAATGGGCGCCGGGCTGATCGGCGCGGTCACGGTCGGCGTGTATCCGACCAGCCCCAGCAACGAGGTGGCCTACGTCGTCGCGCATGCCGACATCGAAGTCATCGTCTGCGAAGACCAGGAGCAGACCGACAAGGTGCTGGACGCGATCGACCAGCTGCCGCGGCTCCGCAAGATCGTGGTGATCGAGACCAAGGGCCTTGCGAGCTACCCGCCCGAGGTGCGCGAGCGCATCGCGACCTTCGCCGAAGTCGAGGAAGCCGGTGCGGCCCGCGCAGCACGCGACGGCGCTGCGTTGATCGACGCCGCACTCGCCCGGCAGACGCTGGCCGACATCGGCTTGATGATCTACACCTCGGGTTCCACCGGCAAGCCGAAGGGCGCGATGATTTCCTATCGGAATATCCGCGGCGTGGTGCCCGGCATCGTCGACCGCCTGGGCCTGGACGGCCGCACCACGCACCTGTCGTACCTGCCGCTGTGCCACGTGGCCGAGCAAATGCTGACCGCCTTCGTGCCGGTCTACCTCGGCTCGCAGGTCAACTTCGGCGAATCGATCCGCACCGTACAGGAAGACCTGCGCGAAGTCGCTCCCACCATGTTCCTCGGCGTGCCGCGCATCTGGGAGAAGCTGCATGCCGGCATCAGCATCAAGATGCAGGAAGCCGGCCGGCTGCAGCGCGCGCTGTTCCGGCGCGCGATGGCCGCCTGCGCGCCGCTCGCCGAGAAGCCGCGCAACACCTGGACGCTGGCCGAGCGCGGCCGCTTCGCGCTGGCCTACTGGACCGTGCTGCGCGCATTGCAGAACTTCATCGGCCTGCGCGACGCGCGCGTGGCGCTGACCGGAGCAGCGCCGATTCCGCCAGACGTGGTGCGCTTCTTCCGCACGCTGGGCGTGCCGCTGATCGAGGTCTACGGCCTGACCGAATCGACCGGCATGGTCACGGGCCACCACTGCGACGCGGTGAAGATCGGCACGGTCGGCGCGCCGACGCTGGGCGCCGAGCACCGGATCGGCGAGTCGGGCGAACTGCTGCTGCGCGGCGACATGGTGTTCGAGGGCTACTACAAGAACCCCGAAGCCACGGCCGGATCGGTCCGCGACGGCTGGCTGTACACCGGCGACGTGGTGCGTGAGGAGGACGGCCACCTGCGCATCGTCGACCGGCTGAAGGACATCATGATCACCGCAGGCGGCAAGAACCTCACGCCCTCCGAGATCGAGAACACGATGAAGGGCAGCCCGTTCATCAAGGAATGCATCGTTGTGGCCGAAGGCCGGAAGTTCGTCGGCGCCCTGCTGCAGATCGACTACGAGACGGTCGGCAAATGGGCCGAAGCCGAGCGCATTTCGTTCACGCATTTCCGTTCGCTGGTCGAGCAGCCGCGTGTGCGGGAGCTTATCGAAGCCGAAGTGGCCAAGGGCAATGCGCGGCTTGCGCAGGTGTCGCAGATCCGCCGCTTCCACCTGCTCACGAAGGAACTGGACCACGACGACGGCGAAGTCACCGCGACCATGAAAGTGCGGCGATCGAGCATCACCAAGACCTACGCGGCGGATATCGAAGCGCTTTACGCATGACCGGCGCAGATGCGGGCACGGGAAGTGCGCCGCACCGTCACATCAGTCGTTGCGCGGGACCGGACGCGCTCGCACGTCGGTCACGTCCTGCGGGTCGCCCAGCGCG
>CAIQMJ010000246.1 GCA_903872875.1 uncultured Variovorax sp. | reverse complement strand
GCCTATTGACACACGACGCTGTGACGAGTTGGGCGGGATGCACGCTGGCGTGGATCGAGACCAGTCCTCACGTAATCGAGGCGGATCTGACCATTGAGCGCACTGGCCTTGTCATGATCGACTGCGGTATAACACGCGCTGACTTTCGATACGGCAGAAAGCCGACGACTTGGGAGTTCACGCCGGGTTCTATTGGCCTGTTCAAAGCTGGAAGTGAACTGAGCCGAAGTCGATGGCGATGGGCCAAGACGCGGAGGATCCATGTGGATCTGGAGTCCATTTCATCTGAGTTGGCGGAGCCATTATGGCGGCCTCCTGAGTATAGCGATATCGAATTTCGCGACCCCGAGCTGACGATGGTATTGCGGGTGATGGTGAATGAAGCTGCACATGGAAATCCCCACGGACGTCTATTCTCGGAGTCGCTCACTCTCGGCGTCGCAATGAGGCTGAACGCACGTGAGGCGGGCCGACTCGCCGCTGGCCGCGACCGGGGCAGACTGAGTGCTAGACAACTCCGCAATGTAGAGGAGCTTGTACAAGCCCGTTTGCATGCAAACATAGGGTTGTCAGAGATGGCAAAAGTCACTGGCTTTAGCCTCGCGCAATTTGCTCGACTTTTTAAGAGTACGGCTGGCTGCACACCACATCAATATGTGCTAAATGCGCGTTTGGAGCGCGCCAGAGGTTTGGTTCTTGCTGGTGATCTAAGCTTATCCTGCATTGCAGAGAAAACCGGCTTCTCCAGTCAAAGCCACATGAGTACGGCTTTTATTCGTGCATTCAAGGCGACTCCTGGTGAGATTCGTCGCTTGGGCAGGAGCACAGCACCGAATTATTCGCAGTAATGCGGCCGCAAGAGGTAAGAACGTCGTTGAGTATTCCAGACGGATCAGCGACGGCTAAAGCGTTGAACTATCGCCCGAAGCGCTGGGTGGCCGTCCCATTGCGTGCAAAGTAAATGGCCCACAGCGTGCCAATTATCATTAACGATCTTACACGCGCACTTTCTGAAGATCGAGAATACGGGACTGTGGTAAACATAAGCATCTCGGCCCCCTTTGGAGACATGCCTTTTCTCTGTCTGAAGTGTGAGCACCATGATGCATGGCGTAGTGATTGCTGAATCTCGACTAGTGTCCTGCCCCAGTAATTCGTCCGCAGAGTCGAGCGAGTTTTCCGAGGATTGAATCGGCGGTGGCGGTCCAGACGTAAGCGTCCTCTCAAGACCCCTCTTGACGCTGGATCGACGGAGGAACTACAGCAGGTTGCTCTCGCCGGCGTTGACTTCGTCGACGAACGTGTCATCTGACCAAGCCAGACCGATGGCCTTGTCCAAGCGTTTGAGCAGGACGTTGAGGCTCTCACCGTCGCGACGCACGAGCATGGCCAGGCAGTTGCTGCCATCGGCGGCCGTGGCGACGCACTCGTACGGCGGCAACGCACCGATCGTGATCTCGCCGCCGTCCTCGATCAGGGCTTCGATGTAGTTCGTCCGAGCCATTGCCGCTCAGACCTTGACCTCGGCGAGCCGATCGTTGATTTCGATGGTGTCGAAGGCCAACGGGTCCCAGGTATCGACACCGATCCATTCGACCAGGTTGTCGTGCTCGGGATCGCCAGGGTTCGCCATAGCCCGCACGAACTCCGCATAACCCGGCGCGCCTCCGCAATCCTCCGGCGGTGTTGCACAGGCACCACCGGCACAGAACGGGAGCACGAACTCCGGAATCGGTGCGATCTTCTTCTCGACCTTGATGCGGTGGTCCCAGTAGTCCCCGAAGTCGTAGACGTAGCTCAGCGTCGACCGGTTCAGGGCGGTGGTCAGTCGCGTGCTCTCACTGCTGATCGAGCCCGGATCGTCGTACATCGGATCTGGCGTGCCATAGCGCTCGCCGTCGCCAGCGATGAACTCGTGCAGATGCGAGTGGCCCCAGCCGAAGGCTGCCTGGATGACAAGGTGCAGCCTGGCCAGGGTGATCGTCTCTGGCACCAGAACGCGGCGCCAGACCTTGGGCTTGGTGCCGCGCAATTCGATGTGCAACTGCAGGATCGCCGTTGGTGCCTTGATTCGTTGTACCTTGCTCGCCATGCTCAAGCTGCTTGTCGTTGGTCTTCGGCGTGTCGGCCGATGTTCCACGGCAGCAACTCGTCGATGCGGTTGATTGGATGGTCCGCGATGCGGCCGAGCACATCACGCAGGTAAGCCTCGGGGTCAAGCCCGTTCAGCTTGGCGGTTTATGCCGACCGCCGAACTATGCCGAGCGGTTTCGGAATGACGCCCTGATCAGCGGATTTACGAAGCCCTGGACGGTACTTCGCTCCAGTTCCATTCGGCATAGTCTGTCTGCTCACAGCGCCTCGAGAAAGGCAAGCACGTGGTCGTTGGGACGGAAGCGAAGTCGCTTGCAAGCCTTGTACGGCTCAAGCTTCGCCAGAGCTGCCTCCTTGAGTGGAAGGTAGGCATGAAGGTAGGTCTGCGTGGTCTCTATCGATTCATGGCCGAGCCACAACGCGATCACCGAGCAATCAACGCCCGCCTGCAGGAGCTCCATTGCCGCGCTGTGTCTCAGGACATGCGGCGACACCCGCTTGGACGCCAACGATAGGCAGTTCGTGCTGGCAACACGCACATGCTTGGCAAGGAGCGACTGGACGCTGTCGGCGCTCAGCCGGCCCCCGTGCAGGTTGGGGAACAGGGCACAGGCGCCGCGCCGCGCCGGCTCGTTAAGCCAGCTCTGGAGGGCGATTCGGGTGTACCTTGTCAGTGGGGTGCATCGCTCTTTGCGGCCTTTGCCGACACACCGCACGTATGCGCCGGCGCCGAGATGGATGGCTTCCCTGTCCAGGCCGATCAGCTCGGAGAGGCGCAAGCCGGTCTGGGTCGCGAGCAGTAGCAAGGTGTGGTCGCGGCGGCCGAGCCATGTCGTCCGATCAGGTGCGGCAAGGACTGCTTCGATCTCGGGGCGCGTTAGGAAATGCACTTGACGCTTGTCGTGTCGTTTGCTCGGGATCGCAAGCACGCGCTGGATCAGGGCGCTGTGCGCCGGCTCCTCGAAAGACACAAACCGGAAGAAGGAACGAATGGCCGTCAGGCGCAGGTTGCGTGTCGTGACACCGACGCCACGCTTCGTCTCAAGATCGGTCAGGAACGTGCCGATGAAAGGCGCGTCCAGCTCATCGAGTGTCAGGGCCGACGGTGCTTTGCGAAGCCTCACCTGCGCAAACATGAACAACAACCGGAATGTGTCCCTGTAGGAAGCGATCGTGTTGGCGCTGACGTTGCGCTGCCGCATCAGTCGGTCGGTAAAGTAGCGCTCGATCAAAGCGGCTACGTTGCAGCCGTGCTTCATGGCTTGGCCTCCCAGCGTCGGTCGAGCCGCCGAGCGGCCTCTTGCATCAGCTCCGGGCACGCCGAGAGGTACCAATAGGTGTCCCGCACACAGGTATGGCCAAGATAGGTCGAAAGCGCCGGCAGCTTCTTCTCGACATCGGTGCCTTCGCGATACCAGCCCAATAGCGTGCGAACTGCAAACCGATGCCGGAGGTCGTGCACACGAGGCCCGGTACGATCGCCGGGACGCCGCAGACCAATCTCGCGGGACAAACGCCAAAAGACACGATGGACGTACTGGTGTCGCAAGGGGCCGCCTCGCTCCGCCACGAAGAAGTGTGGGCTGCAGCGCGATGCGAATTGAGCATCGCGTCGTTCAGCGTAGTCGCGAAGCGCTTTGCATGTCGTGGGATGCAAGGGGATGAGTCGTGACTTGCCAAACTTGGTTGATCGGACCGTCAGCACACCTGCTTCCAAGTCGACGTCGTCACGCTCAAGGCCGATCGCTTCGGACAGACGCAGGCCTGTCCCTGCAATCAATCCGAAAAGATAGTGGTAAGTCCAGCGGCGCAGTCCGCCTGTTGGCGGCAAGGAGAGCGCCGCCGCCAGCAACGTGTCGATCTCTGCATCGCTATAGATGTAGGGCTTGGCCCGCTTCAGACTTGGCAGGAGGCCGGCTGGTGGCACTTGCGTCGTTGGATCGATGTTTGCGATGTGGCGCGCGAAGCCGCGCACATCCGTCAACCGCAATGCCCAGGACGCATGCCGTTGAGGTGGTAGTGTCGCCCACTCCATCGCGAGCTTCGTGGTGATGGTCGCGGCCTCGCGCCTCTCCATGAAGGAGACGAAGTCGGCGAGTCGTCGCGTCTGGTGCTGGTACTTGTATCCGAGTCCTTTGCGCATGATCAGGTACCGCTCCAGTGCCGAATGTAGATCCGTCATTGCGCGCCTCCTGGCCACGGGAGGCTCAATGTGCGAAGCGCCTCGATGTCTACCTTTGCGTAGATCCGCGTCGTGTCGTGGTTCCTGTGCCGCAGCAGTTGGCCGATCTCCGACAAGGTTGCACCAGAGCGCAGAAGCTCGGTGGCCAGGCTGTGCCGGAAAATATGAGCTCCCTGGTGCGCGTAGCCACGGATGCCGGCGCGCTCGAGAGCAGTCTTGGCGATCATCGTGATCGCGCCTCCTGAGGCGAAGCCGGTGTGCGGAGCAAAGCTGCGGAGAAACAGTCGACGACATGACGACTTGGGTCGGCCGTCACGCAGATAGGCGACCACGGCCGTGCCGACATCTGGTGGGATCGGCATCCCCGCTCGCTGCCGGCCCTTGGCGCGAACAAGCATCTCGCCAGCTCTCCAGTCGACGTCATCCAGAGTGAGGGTGGCAACCTCGTCGGCGCGCAGGCCGAGCTTGGCCAGCAGCATCAGAATGGCGTAGTCGCGCCGCCCCATCGCAGTTGCTCGATCGCAACCGTCGAGGACCATCTGAACCTGCGCAGCAGAGAGATAGGTAGGCAGACTCGCGAGCTTCCATTGCCTGATGGAGGGCACGCAGCCGGCCAGCGCGAGCGGGTTCAGCCCCGTGTGATGGAGGTATCGCAGAAATGCACGCAGCGACCAACACATCGCCTTGCCAGACCTCGGGCTCCAGTCCTGGGCGTGACTCTCGATATAGCGGATCACCTCTTCCTGCCTGATCTTGCTGAGGTCGCTAGCGCCAGCAGGGCAAACCTCACACAGGAACCGGCGGATCGTAGGAAGATGACGCACGATAGTCCTGGCTGTCAGACCGCGCTCGCTTTGCAAATAGTCGCTGAACTTGGCAAAGATCTGCTCTTGCGGGGTATCCGCTGGCAGCGCCTGCGGCGCGATCGTGCTGGTGGTGCGCAGAATAAACAGCCACTGCTTTAGCGCTGCTTGGTCGCCCGGCTGGATGGTCTGCTTGCCTGCTCGGTGCCGCAGGTAGCGCTCCACCATGCGTTCATCAACGTTGGTCAACCTGGTCCGACGGCTTGCCATCCAGTCCAGGAGATCGCCGACCAGATTGAGGCAGCGCCAAGTGCCTTGCCCAGCGAGACCAAACTCGACGAGCCGCGCTGCGTAAAGCTCTACCAGCTCTCCGTGAGCGCCGTTCTTGAGGCGCCGGAACAGCCGGCTCTTGTTCAAGTATTCTTCTGCAGTGATCATCGTGTGCTCCGTTGTTGAGGACGGAGCACACGATGAACTATGCCGAACGAATCACAGGCCGGCTACAGAGAAACCTGGGGCAAACAAGACCGTTCGGCATAGTCCGGCGGTCGGCATAATCGGCCAAGGCCAACGACATCGAGCCTTACCGCTACCTCGTCGCGCTGTTCAAGAAGCTGCCGCTGCGCAGACCGTCGATGACTACGAGGCGCTGCTGCCCTGGAACATCGAACTCGGCGCAGCATAGGCCGCGCTGCGCGTATCGACTCCGGCATCGCGCGCAAGGGCGTGGTTGATTGCCCGCTTACGTACAACTGCCCGACTAAGTCGACAGCTGTTGCAGCAATGGTGCTCTTCTGAGTGAGGTGAAGCTCGACGAACTTGCGTCGTGCGTGCGCCACGCAGCTCACCTGCGTCCCGAGGGCGACCTAAGAAGAAGCCCGTGCTGTCAACCTATCAAACTCGACTCGCCGAGAGCGGGCGCGAGGAAGCACGCCAGCGATGTGATGAAGTCGAGGCGCGATGTCACGAAGTCTCCACATCGACGAGCGAAGGTTCCTCTTTTGCTGGCCGATGTCCTCGCAAAATACAGTCTGCCTTCTCCCGCTACACGCATGCCTCATCAGCAGCACGACTAGCACTGGCAAGGGTCCGGCACGGTTTGTGCACTGTTCCCTGAAGAGGTACCAATGACAGATCCTGAATATTTTCAAAAACATCAATCTTATTCAATCACACCAGGTGCTGTGGCAATCGTCGGTGCCGGCAGCATCGGAGTCGCATTCGCCATCGTTTTCGCGCGCGCGGGTTGGACTGTGAACGTCTACGATCCTGACGAGAGCCGGAGGAAGGCCGCATTGCTGGAGATCGACCAACGCCTCAATTTGCTCCGAAGCTATAAGCTGTTACCTGAAGCGCCGGATGCGGTCGCGACGCGAATACAGATGCTCCACAGGATGAAGGAAGCGGTGCAATTCGCCGAGCTAGTGATTGAATGTGCGCCTGAGCGGCTGGATCTGAAGCGAGATATCTTCAAACAGTTGGACGAGTACTGCAAGCTGGAGACTATCCTGTGCAGTGCGTCGTCAGCGCTGTGTATCTCGTCGTTCTGCAGCGATCTACCTAGCCGGCAGAGATGTCTTATCGCGCACCCGGGAAATCCGCCCTATCTCATTTCCATCGTGGAAATCGTGCCAGCAGACTTCACCGGTCGCGACATCGTGGAGCGCAGTCGATCCCTATTCTCGAACATAGGAATGCAACCGATCCTGGTTCGTCGCGAGGTCGAAGGCTTCGTGTTCAACCGTCTTCAGGGCGCAGTACTGCGGGAGGCGTATTGCCTCGTGCGCGATGGCGTCGCCGACGTGGCTGACATCGACACGGTCATCCGAGATGGACTAGGGTATCGTTGGTCGATAGCGGGGCCTTTCGAGACAGTAGACCTCAATACCCGGGGCGGAATCATCTCCCATGCCGAGAAAATGGGGCCGGCATATGCGCGTATGGGGGCCGAACGCGGACAGGTTGACCCTTGGACGCCGGAACTCGTTGCGACAGTGGCGGCACAACGTCGCGCGACCTTGCCACTAGAGGAGTGGGATCATCGTGTGGAGTGGCGCGATGGCCGTCTCATGACTCTCGCTAAGCATCGAAGCGACGAGTCGGAATCAGAAGAATGCAGCTACTGAAGCTCCGTGGTGTGCACGCCGCGCATAGCCCGGTCTCTGCACGTGCAGTCAATGGTCGCTTTCGAGAGAAGCGCCGGGCGCCCTTTGCTGTTGAAGGTCGGATCTAAGGCTGACACGCAAGATGATCTCCTATCGGGGTGGACCACAGTGAGCGTCCAGTCATCCCATCTTGACCGGCCGCACGCGGTTCACTTGGACTGCAGCTGTGCTCCGACGTAGGTCACGCATTCCACGAGGTTGAGGGCGGCCAGGAGCAAGAACTTCTCGGCGTCAGTTCGAACGCGCAGCAGGTCGTGTTGGCGAAGGTGGCCATACACAAACGCCAACAGGTAACGCTCGGGATGGTCGACGTTGAACTTCGTGATCATCTGCTCGACGAGGTCTGGCGGCACGCCCTCGGTGAACTTCATCGTCGCCGTCAGCCGCTGCAAGCAGGTTTCCTGGACGTCTTCGGAGATCATTGGCAAGGCGTGGCCGCAGTGCTTCATGGCCTGGAACGCAACAAGCAGAACATGGATCGGGACCTCCAGCTGCAACATGTCGACCCCGTAGCGAGGCAACACGAGGATGGAGGACAACAGGTTCGGCTGCTGGACGAAGATTTCGTCAGCCAGCTCGACCTTCTGCTGCGCGCTCATACGGTCGACGTCGATGTTCGCCCGGACCATTACGGCCTGCGTGAGCAAGGTCATGGTGTCGCGTCGAACGCTGGCTGCCATCGGTGCGGCAGCAAGTCCTCGATCTGGCTGGCGCGCTGCGTCGGCAGGCGCTGCAGCACGTCGCGCAGGTAAGCCCATGGGTCGTAGCCGTTCAAGCGCGCCGACTGCACCAGGCTCATCACGATGGC
>CAIQMJ010000245.1 GCA_903872875.1 uncultured Variovorax sp. | reverse complement strand
CGCGACGAGCACGGGGTCGACGGTCATATAGGCAAGCGCGCCATGGCCGCCACGACCAGTCACCTCGATCGTGATGCGATCGGCGGCGGCCATCATCGCGCCCATGTTGATGCCGATGTTGCCCGGCCGCATCGAGGGCCAGTTGTGCATGCCGTAGACCGACTGCACCGGAAAGCGCTCGAACAGCCCGTCCTCGATCATCACGCGCGCGCCGGCATAACCCTCCTCGCCGGGCTGAAAAATCAATACGGCGGTGCCGTCGAAGTTGCGTGTCCGTGCAAGGTAGCGTGCCGCTCCCACCAGCATCGTCGTGTGCCCATCGTGGCCGCAGCTGTGCATCAGACCACTCTTGGCCGACTTCCAGCTGAAATCGTTGTGTTCGGTCATGGGCAGCGCGTCCATGTCGGCGCGCAGGCCGACCATCGCACCACGGGTATCGCGCTCACCCTTGATCACGGCAACGAAGCCGGTCCTGCCGATGCCTTCATGAATCTCGTCGACGCCGAACGAGCGCAAGGCTTCCTTGACGCGGGCAGCGGTGTACACCTCCTCGAAGCCCAGTTCAGGATGTGCGTGCAGGTCTCTGCGCAAACCGATGAGCTCGGAATGAAACTCGGCGATGTGTGCGAAGGCACGGCCCCCGACTTTCCAGCGCACGTCGTCCATCAGTGCCCCCCCGCCTTGCCGACACGAAGACGCGGATCGACGGCGAAGTACAGCAAGTCGACGACCAGATTGATGACCACGAAGATCAAGGCGATCAGGCACAGATAGGCCGCCATGACCGGAATGTCCGCAAAGGTCACCGCCTGGATGAAGAGCAGGCCCATGCCTGGCCACTGAAACACGCTCTCCGTGATGATGGCAAAAGCGATCAGGCCGCCGAGTTGCAGCCCGGTGATCGTCATCACCGGAACCAGCGTGTTCTTCAGCGCATGCCCGAAATGGATGGCCCGATTGCTGAGGCCCCGTGCGCGAGCGAACTTGATGTAGTCGGTGCGCAGTACCTCGAGCATCTCGGCCCGCACGAGCCGCATGATCAGCGTCAGCTGGAAGATGGCCAGCGTGATGGCCGGCAGCACCACGTGCATCCAGCCATCCACCTTGAAGAGACCGGACGTCCACCAACCGAACTGGACGGTTTCACCCCGTCCAAAACTGGGGAACCAACCCAGATGGACGGCAAAAACAAGGATCAACAGAATGCCGATGAGGAAAGTCGGAAGCGACACACCCACCAGCGACACGGTCATCAGCACCTGGCTGAAGAAGCTGCCTCGTCGAAGAGCGGTGTAGACGCCCATGGGTATGCCGATGAACAGCGCCAGAACGGCAGCGACGATTGCAAGTTCGAAGGTCGCCGGGAAGCGCTCCCCGATGAGCCGTGACACTTTCGCACCCTGCCTCAGACTCAAGCCGAACTCACCCTGCACCGCATTGGACAGAAAGTGCCAGAACTGTACGAAAAATGGCTTATCCAGCCCCAGGTCGGAGCGTAGCTGCTGGATCTGCTCCGGTTTGGCATCTTGCCCCAGGAGAAAGACAACCGGATCTCCGACGTACTGGAACAACAGGAAGGAAATGAAGGCAACGGCGACCATCACGATCGCAGCCTGAATCAAGCGGCGCAAAACAAAAGCGAACATTCAGGCCAGATCAACTGTAAAGAGCACACATGCTATATCAGCAAGGCTCGTGCCCGACATGGGGCAAAACCTCGGAATCGGACAAGAAAAAAAGCCTCCCGACTTTCGCCGGGAGGCTTTCATACATTCGATCGAAACTGGCTTGCGCCAGTCGTTGATCAGAACGAGTGACGGATACCGAAGTCGTAGCCGGTCGAGCTCTTGCCTGCGCCGCCGCCAAATCCGCTCGTAGCGGTCAGACCATAAGTACTAGACACGCCAGTGGTGGGGTTGACGGTGGTGATCGAGTCCTTGTTCTTCGTGTAAGCAGCAGTGGCATACAGCGCCGTACGCTTCGACAAGTTATGCACATAACCAATAGCGAACTTGTTCGCCTTCGGATCAGCGCCGTTGTCGTTGTTCAACTTCACGGTCGAGAACGAAGCACGGATCAAACCAGCACCGATCGGAGCAGTCACACCAATCAGTGCACCGTCGAGATCGACGCTGTCCGAGTTGTAGACGGGTTGAACCGCACTGTAGTCGGTCGTCACACGCGACAGTTCACCGTAGAGCTTTACCACGCCCAGATCGTAGGAAGCGCCCAGGTTAGCGGTCTTGTTCTTTGCAGTACTGATGACGCCGGTGATGGCGTTCATCGTATCAGCCACGGTCGATTCGCCGTAGGCAACAGCCACGTCCAGCGGGCCGTTGGCGTATCCGAAGCGTCCGCCAGCGTACTGACTGGCCTTGCTGTTATATGTTGCAGCGGTCGTCGACGGATCGTAGTTGGTGTTTTCATGGAAACCGTATTGGGCTTGACCATAGAAACCACCCAAGTTCGACGGCAGGAAGTAGGCAACCATGTTATTGGCTCGAACATAGTTGCTGTTAGACGCACCATTGTTGGCCACCAGCACAGCACTGTTGGCTGCGAAGATGGCGCTGGTGCCAACACCGTTGGTACCGAACGGATCGAACACGGTGTCGTTCCAGAACGTGGCGGTGTAGTCACGACCGATACGGATTTCACCGAAACCACCCGACAGGCTCACCGTCGAACGACGATTAAAGAGCTGCGACGATGCGGTGGCGAATGTACCACCGCCAGCACCACCGTAATCGTTGCCCAGACCGGCTTCCAGCCAGAAGCTGGCAGCCAGACCGCCACCGAGGTCTTCCGTACCACGGAAGCCCAAACGGCTGGAGTTATAGCCCGAGTTGGTTTGTTGCCAGGACGACGACTTCACCACAGCACTGTTTGCAGTGGTAGCCGGACCTTTGTTTTCGTAGTAGCTGACGCCTGCGTCAACGATACCGAACAGGGTGACGGACGATTGAGCCGAGGCCATACCGGCAACCGCGAGGGTAGCCAGAGCAACTAGAGATTTTTTCATTGCAAGTTTCTCCAAGGTTAAACATAGGGCTCCGGTGCAGAGGGCTGACTTGTTCACACAAGTGAACCCACCGGACCCCGGGCCAACCTCCTTTTGGGAAGTTGTTGCTATTGCACCAGAGGCGCTCCACCAGAGCAAAAGAATTCACCTGAAAAGTCCAACGGACCCCAGCTTCCGTTGCAGTCATGCAACACGGTACATCGCGTTGATCTCCCGCAATATGAAAAGATTCAACGTCTTCGCAAGCGGGCGCCCCGCGCTGCAGCGTGAAAGAATAGGGACATGATGCGATCCCTCGACTCTCTGCTGCAAGCGGCGGACTCTGCACTGCGTACCGTGTTTGCCCGCCCCAATGCCGCTCGAAACGCCCCGGAACCAACCGCCCCCCCCAGCAGCCTCAATGAACGCGAGCGCAAGCTCTCCGGCGCGCTCATGCGTGTGAATCATGTCGGAGAAGTTTGCGCGCAGGCGCTGTACACGGCCCAGGCCGCAGTGACGAAAGATGTGAGCTTGCGCGCGCACCTTCTCGACGCAGCGCACGAGGAGACAGATCATCTGGCATGGACTCGTCAGCGCCTGGACGCACTCGGCGCCAAACCCTCTCTCCTGAACCCTGTTTGGTACGCCGGCGCTTTCGCTCTGGGGCTGATAGCGGGAAAGCTGGGCGATCCCCTGAGCCTAGGCTTCGTTGCCGAGACCGAGCGTCAGGTCGAAGCGCACCTGAGCAGCCATCTCAGCCGACTGCCTGCCGGCGACACAGAATCGCGTGCCGTCGTCCTGCAAATGAAAATTGACGAAGCGCGTCACGCGGCTGCTGCCGTGGACGCGGGGGGCATCGAACTGCCTACGCCCGCCAAGGCACTGATGCACGTTGCATCGAAGGTAATGACGACAGTCGCGCACCGAATCTGAGAAGGAGCGCGCGGCCTGCGTTCAGGCGTCGATCAGATCGAAGCTCGTCGTGATCTCCGCCATTTTTCCAAGCATGATGCTGGCCGAGCAATACGTCTCGTGACTCAGCGCGATCGCACGCTCCACGGCGGCGGCCGGCAGCCCCTTCCCGGCGACGGTGAAATGCATATGGATCTTGGTGAACACCTTGGGATCCTTCGGCGCTCGCTCGCTCGTGAGCTTGACGCTGCAACGTTCAACCTGATGCCTGCCGCGCTTCAAGATCAACACGACATCGTATGCCGTGCAACCGCCCGTTCCAGCCAGAAGCATTTCCATCGGGCGCGCCGCCAGATTCTGGCCGCCGTTCTCTGGCTTGGCGACGTCCTGCGCACCATCCATCGCAACGACATGTCCACTGCCGGTCTCCGCGACAAACCCCATCGCCGAGCGTGCGCCCGTCTGCCCGGTCCAGCTTACTGTGCATTCCATATTTGATCTCCGACGGCAAAACCACCGCTAAGGCCGCGATCCGCCTGACTTTGTGTGGGAAAAACATCGCTCCTTGTTGCATTGCAACAAACAGCCGGTATACTTTAGTCCATGGAGATCG
>CAIQMJ010000244.1 GCA_903872875.1 uncultured Variovorax sp. | reverse complement strand
CGGGTGCCGGCACCTTCGAGGCCGCGCACGTCACGATGACCGAGGGCGCCTTCATCGGCATCGGTGCCGATGCGCCCGAACAATTGGCGGCGCGCCTGGCCGAGGTGACCTCCCGCGAGGGCGATCAGGTGCCGAAGAGCGGCGCCGCGCAGGGCACCAACGAAGTCGGCAAGGCGATGGCGGCGGCGCAGGCTGCGCGCGGCGCCTGAATCTCGATCACGGCGGGGACGTCCTCAGGGTGTCGTGGCCGGCGCAGTGGCCGGTACAGCCGGTGCAACGGAGGGGCTGGCCGCAGGCGCGGCAGGGGCCACCGCAGCTGGCGCGACCGCCGGTGCCGGCGCCGCCACCGGCGGTGAATGGCGCAGCGAGAAGGGCAGGCGGGAATCCAGCCAGTCCATGCGCCAGGCGAGCACCAGCAGGACCGCGACCACGACGACCGCCGCCAGCGTGCGCGACGTGCCGTGCCGCTCGGCGAACGGATCGTTCAATATCCGGCGCGACTGCGGCGGGATGTGCGCCGTCTGCGACAGCGAACCTCCCAGTTGCACGTTGACCCGCATGCGGCCGTTGATGGCCCAGCCGCTCGCATCCAGGATCGGGCCCAGGCTGCGTTGGCGCAGCTTGAGCCATGCCACCAGCATGCTCGGCCCGGAGATGGCCAGCACGATTCCGAGGATCGCGATCGGGATCCACTGACCCAGGTCGACGAACTTGCCGAAGATGCCGACCAGCACCGCGCTGATGCTCCCCAGCGCCACACCGATGGCGGCCACGGTGCCCACGTCCACCTTGCCAGGCAGCTTGACCGGCGGTGGCGGGGTCTTGGCATCGGCTGCCGCCTTGTCGGCGGTGGTCAGCGTGGTGGCCAGGTTGTTCAGCGAGCCTTGCGCGGCGGTGTCGCTGGCGGCTGCGCGCTTGGCCACCTGTTCCTCGATCATGCGCAGGAACTTCTTGTAGGGTGAGAAGAAGGCCTGGCCGACGCTGGTAGGGTTCTCGATCACCTTAATGATGCTCGCGTCCCAGTCGTCGCCCTGCCGGTCGTAGAACACGCCGTTTCGCCCGATGAACAGGAAGTCGACGTCGCCCGCGGTGAAGGCCGCAACGATGGTCATCGTCCGGTCGCCGCGCTTGCAGGCGCAATAGGCCAGATAGGCCTTGGCCAGCCCGGCCAGCGGTGCGTGCTTGGAGGCGTCTGCCACCTGCACGGCCAGATCGCAACTGCGGCCGTCCAGGTACAGCGTGCCGGCCTGGAAGATCGCGCCCTCGCGGCTGTAGAACTCCTTGAAGGACACGAAGTTGTGCAGCAGATGCACCAGGTCGCGCTTGAGCCGCAGCAGTTTCTCGAGGTCGACGATGCGCGCGTTGTGCGGCTCGACCTGTTCGTCCTGGGCGATCAGCGCGAGCACTGCGGCCTCGCCGTCCAGCGCCAGCTTGACCTTGTCGACCGACAGGCCGCCGAGCGGTGTGTCGGGCCGGGCGTCGAGCCAGCGCTGGCAGGGCGCGAGCGTCTGCTTGAGCGCAGTCCATTCCGCTTCGGTGAGCGTGTCGACGGCACCGGCGACCAAGGGCTGTACTGCATCGCGCTGCAACGTCCGCAGCGCATCGGCCCAGGCGGGGTTGATGCCGTGCAGCAGCGGCAGGCTCCTGTCGGGCGCGATCGGTGCCAGCGGCAGCTTGGCGATGCTGGCTGCGCGGAGGCTCAGGTCCTGCGCGGCCAGCGCGTCGTATTCCTCGGTCGACGGGTTGAGCGAGGCGACCGCGCGCAGATCGTAGGCGGCGACGCGG
>CAIQMJ010000243.1 GCA_903872875.1 uncultured Variovorax sp. | reverse complement strand
GCGCCATGCCGTAGAGCGCATCGGCCGATTGCGGATCGACCCGCAGCAGCTTGCGCCAGCTTTCCTCGGCCAGGTCGGCGCGGCCCATGTTCTGCCAATAGGTGCCTTGTTCGACGAGCGCCGCATTGGCGTCGGCCTGGGCGTGCACCGCACCGCTCGCGCACAGCGCACCGAAGATGCCGATGCACGCCATCAACTGGCTGGCCGTGGAGTGGCGCATCTTCAGGCGCTTCGCTTTTCGGGGATCCGGGCTCATGCGGGCCGGTCGGGTGGACATAGGAGTCTCCAATTGGGTTGCAGTTGACCGGATTTGCTGAACGCATAGCGGCCTTCGAGCCAGCTCAGACCGAAAAGAATCAACATGCGCTCGTAATACGGAAGGGGCGATGGCGCGCCCGGTGCCGAGCTGGTCGCCAAGCGGTTGCGCACGCGCGCCGCCTGGACGTCGACTGCATCGGTGAGGTTCTGTGCCTTCAGGTAGGGCAGCAACGCGCCGGCGAAGCCGACGCCTCCGCTGCCCCGCATCGCACCGGTCACGGTGTCGACGTACTCCGGCGGCATGGTCTGCTGCTCGATCGCGCGGCGCGGGCCATAGAGGGTCTTCAACAGCAGTGCCCGGGCCGGGTCCTGTCGATGCAGCATGCCCGCCCAGAGGTAGACACGGATCGCGTCATAGCCGCCGGTGTTCGGCTTCTTCGGGTCGGCGACGAAGGTCTTGTCGTCTTCCGACCAGGCGCACCAGTCCGGCGCGTAGCCCTGCGGCGACACATTGCTGAGCATCCGCACGGTGTTCTGGGCGATTTCGCTCCAGGGGCCGCCAGGGCTGTCTTCCGCAAGCCGTCGCAGCAGTTGCAATGGCAGGTAGCTCGGGTTGAGCCGCCAGGCCGGGCCGGTCGCTACCGAACGCGGCCAGGGCAGCAGGATCTGGCCCAGCCCGGGCAGCTTGATCACTTCATCCTTCACCACCATGGCGAGCATGGCGCGAGCCAGCTTGTGGAGCGAAGGATCCTTCCAGAGTCGCGACGCCTCGATCAGCGTGTAGGAAATCCACAAGTCCGAGTCGGCGGCCGAATTGCTGTCGAGAACGCCCCCTCCGCCCTCGGGCTTCTTGCCCCATTGCCATGAAGGCAGGCGCTTTGCGAGGTCGCCGTCCGCCAGATTCTTGTGGGTCCACTCGAGCACGCGATCGAAGGTCGGGCGGTCGTTGTGGACCAGTGCGAAGAACAGCCCGTAGGACTGGCCTTCCGAGGTCGACTGCTGCTGCGGCGTGTCGAAGTCGACGATGCGACCGTCGGCCTGGATGTGCCGGGTCGCGAAGGTCGTCCAGTCGGACACGCTCAGGCAGTTGCTCGCGCTCGCCTGCGCCCACGAAGGCGCCGCCGCGAGGAGCGGCAGCATTGCCGTTGCCTGCAGCAGGCGACGGCGGCCCGCGAGCGCGGGTTGGCGAGATGCGTCGAAGTCGGGTTGCGTCATTGAACGATCAAACGATTCCTACTGGAGGCGCTTGCGGGCCCGCAATTGCAGGCTGGCGTAAGCGGCAGCCGAGCCGATCAAGGCGATCAGG
>CAIQMJ010000242.1 GCA_903872875.1 uncultured Variovorax sp. | reverse complement strand
CACCCGGAATCACACCAGATCAACCTGTCGGCGATATACGACGCCCTGAGCGACCCGGTGCGCCGGCAGATCCTCGCGAGATTGGCGCAGGAGGGCGAGCTCAACTGCTCCGCCTTCAAGGACCATGCCTCGAAGACCCGGCTTTCCTATCACTTTGCCCGGATGCGCGAAGCCGGACTGACCCAGACGCGACTGGAGGGCACGTTGAGGTACGTGCAATTGCGCATCGATGACTTGCAGAGCCGGTACCCGGGCCTGCTTGAGGCCGTCTTTGCTTCCATCGTGGCGGAGCAGGCCGAACAGGCCGGGTAAGCAACGCCGGCCCGAATGCGTCCGTTGCCGCGAAGGTCGGACGTGCACGCGCCGTGGCATCGAAGCGGCGTATCACTGCACCGTCGCGAACGTCCCGCCCTTCACCTGCAGCAGCACGCCGCCATAGCTCGGCTGGCGTGCGCTGTTCACGCTCCAGGTGCCGCTGCCGATCACCACCGGAACCTTGTTGAGCTTGCCGATCTCGTCGCGCAGCTTCGTGCGGTCCGGGTTCGGCCCCGCGTTCTGCACCGCCTGGGCGGCAAGCTGGCCGATGGTGTAGCCCATCGCGGCCCACACATCGGGCGGGCTCTTGTAGCGCGCGGTGTAGGCACTGACGAAGGCCATGTTGGCAGGCGACGGATTGTTGGGCGCGTAGTCCGACACCACGTACGTGCCTTCGACCGCCTTGCCGCCGATCTTGATGAAGTTGAGCGATGCGAGCGTCGACGGGCCGACGAACCTGACCTTCGAGTCGACACCGGCCTGCCGCATCTGGATCAGCAGGTTGGCCGACAACTCGGCCGGCGCGGCGACGAACACCACGTCGGTGTCCTGGTTCGACACCTTGGTCGCGAGCGCGAGGAAGTTGCTGTCGCTGCCGAGGATCGACTCGTCGCTCACGATCTGCGCGCCCGCGGCCTTCACCTCCTTCAGGAACGCGGCCTTCTGCGCCACGTAGCCGTCGTTGCTCTGGTCGGTGATCAGCGTGATGCGCCTGGCCCCGAGCTTCTCCATCGTGAACTTGCTCAGGAAGCCCATGATGTCGGTCGCATAGGCCTGCACCTTGAAGGCCCACGGGCCGGTCGCGAGGATGTCGTTGGCGCTGCCGTTGGCGAACAGCGGCACCTGCAGTTCGTTGGCGACCGGCGCCGCGCCCAGTGCCTCGAAGCTGGTGGTCGGCCCAAGGATCATCAGCACCTGGTCGCGCTTGGCGAACTGGTTGACCAGGCTGATCGCCTGCGCCTTGTCGCCGGCCGAATCGCCTTCGATGATCCTGAACTTCGCACCGCCCGGCAGGCCCTTCTGGTTGGCCTCTTCCAGCGCGAGCTTGATGCCGTTCTGGATCGGCACGCCGCCGTAGGCATAGCTGCCGGTGAGCCCGTTGAACACGCCCACCGGCAGTTCCTTCGGCGTGCCTTGCGCCAGGGCGAAGCCGCTGGCGGCGAGCAGTGCGGCGGCCGCGATCACGGTCCTGCGATTGGATGTCGTCATGGATGTCTCTTTCTCTTTGTTCTGGATGCCGGGGCGATCACTGCACCGCGACGAAGCCGCCGTCCTTCACCGTCAGCAGCACGCCGCCGTAGCTCGGCTGGCGCGCGCTGTTGACGCTCCAGGTACCGCTGCCGATCACCACCGGAACCTTGTTGAGCTTGCCGATCTCGTCGCGGATGCGCTTGCGGTCGGGGTTGGGTCCGGCGTTCTGGATCGCCTGGGCCGCGAGCTGGCCGATGGTGTAGCCCATGGCGGCCCAGTTGTCGGGCGCGACCTTGTAGCGCGCCTTGTAGCCCTCGATGAAGGCCTGGTTCATCGGCGACGCCGCCATCGGCGAATAGTCCGACACCATCAGCGTGCCTTCCACCGCCTTGCCGCCGGTCTTGACGAAGCCCTGCGAGGCGAGGGTCGAGGGGCCGATGAACTTCACCTTCGGGTCGAGCCCGGCCTGGCGCAGCTGGATGAAGAAGTTGGCCGACAGTTCGGCCGGTGCAGCGATGAAGACCGCATCGGTCCCCTGGTCGGAGATCTTGGTGGCGAGCGCGAGGAAGTTGCTGTCGCTCGCCAGGATCTTTTCTTCCGAGACGATCTTCACGCCCGCGTTCTTCATGTAGTCGCGCAGCGCGGCGGCCTGCGAGATGTAGCCCTCGCTGCCCTGGTCGTACACCACGGTCAGGCGCTTCACGCCGACCTTCTCGACCGCCTGCTTGCCCAGGAAGCCCATGATGTCCGGCGCGAAGGCCTGCACCTTGAAGGCCCACGGGCCGGTCGCGAGGATGTCGTTGGAGCTGCCGATCGCGATGATCGGCACCTGCAGGTCGTTGGCGACCGGCGCGCCGGCCAGCGCCTCGAGGCTGGTGGTCGGGCCGATGATCAGCGCCACCTGGTCGCGCTTGGCGAACTGGTTCACGAGGTTGATGACCTGCGCCTTTTCGCTGCCGGTGTCGCCTTCGATGACGCGGATCTTCGCGCCGCCCGGCAAGCCCTTCTGGTTGGCCTCCTCGAGCGCCATCTTCATCGCGTTCTGGATCGGCACGCCGCCGAAGGCGTACACGCCCGTCAGCGAGTTGAAGACGCCGACCCGGATCTCGTTGGCGCCGGGCGTGCCCTGCGCGGCGGCCATGCCGCTGGCCAGCAGGAAGAGGGTGGCCGTGGTGGCTGCAATGGCCGTTCTGCGATGTGTCGTCATGTCTGTCTCCTGGAATCGTTCTGTGTGGACCGTCGAGAAAGCGTCTTCAGGCGCGCACGAGCCGCAGCGGCAGCGTGTCGAGCGTGCGCAGCGCGTTGACCAGGCGCGGCCGCGCGGGGCCGGTCGGCTCGATCGCCGATACGCGCCGGATCAGCGCGCCCAGGATGCATTCGGCTTCGAGCCGCGAGATCATCTGGCCGATGCATACGTGCGAGCCGTGGCCGAAGGCGCGGTGCACGCCGACGGTCTTGCGCGTCACGTCGAAGGTGTCGGGGTCGGTCCATTGGCGCGGGTCGCGGTTGGCCGCACCCATGTGGTAGCCGACCTTGGTGTCCGCCTTGAGCCGGTAGCCGCCGAGTTCGACGTCGCCCGTGGTGGTGCGGAACATCACCTGCGCCGGCGATTCCAGCCGCAGTGCCTCTTCGAACGCGCCCTTGATCAGCGCCGGGTCGGCCTTCACCCGGGCGAACTGCTCGGGGTGGCGCGCCAGCAGGTTCAGCGTGGCGCCGATGCCGCCGATGGTGGTGTCGACGCCGGCGCGGAAGAAGCTGCGCACGTGCAGCGGCGCGGTGCCGGCCGCGAACTCGCCGCGGTCCTCGGCCAGGTAGATCGCCTCGCCGAAGCCACCCGGCTTCATGTGCTTGCGCAGCAGGATGTCGGCATACCAGGCCATCACCGGCTCGGCGCGGGCGGCTGCGCGTTCCAGCCGGGCGTTGTTCGGCCCGAGCTGGTTGAAGTTCAGTTCGCCCGTGATGGTCATGCGTTCGGGCGGAATGTCGACGCCGAAGACCTCGGGGAACACGCTGAGCACGAAGGCCTCGACCACGTCGGACACGCCGTCGACCTCGCCCTTGGCGACGGCGCGCTCGGCCACCTCTTCCGCGCGCTCCTGGAACTTTTCGCGCCACTGCTTCACGACCAGCGGCGACAGCACCTTCTGCAGCGCGGCGCGCACACCGGTGTGCTCGGGCGGGTCGACCTCGCTGATCGGACTGCGCGTGCGCCAGGCGCCCGGCTTGCGGATGTCGCTCAGGCCGACGCCGCCCTCGACCGTGAAGCGTGCGTAGTCGGACGCGACGATGCCGCTCTCGGCATGGCGGCCGACCGCGTAGTAGCCGTGCGGCTTGATGAAGACCACCGGTGCTTCGCGCATGCGCTCGAACAGCGGGTAGGGGTTGGCCAGGTTCTCGTCGGAGAACGGATCCTCGTCGAGTACCGGCGGTTCGGGCAGCGTGTCCAGCGGGCGGGCGTCGGCGGATATGGGACTCAGTGCGCTCATGGCGTCTCCTTCGTGGGAAGTGGGCGTGGCATCAAGGGGTTCAGTCGCCGCGCGGCAGCACTTCGACCGACACGGCGCGGATGCGCCAGCCGTCCGCGGTGCGCGCGAAGCGTGTGGTGTAGGTACCGAACATCGCGATCTTTCCGGGGCCGTCGCGCCAGTCGGTGATCAGCGCGCGCGAATGGCCGATGGCGTCGTCGGGGCCGTTGCCGGGCTCGACGTAGAAGTCGGTCATCTGGTGGCGCATCAGCTGGCGGAAGCGCTTCTGCATCGTCTCGCTCATCATCCCGAGCAGCTTGTCGTGGCCCTGGATCGTCTCGGGCGGCAAGCCCGAGCCGCCCATCGATTGCGGTGGCGAATTGGCCCGCGACCAGGTCGCGTCCTCCGTGAACAGGGACACGAAGTCGGGGTTGCCGACGTCGGCCAGATGGCCGTAGCGCGCGAACAGGTCGCGGATCGCGAGTTCGTCGTCGGTGGGAAGGCGTCTGAAGGTCATGCGGTCTTCTCGGAGTGGGTGCGGCAGTGGGTGGGCGTGGGCGCGGTGGCAGGGACCGCTGCGGGGCTTCGCAGGCTACGGCCGTCGCGCGCCGCGGTCTGTCACCCTGCGAAGGGACGCGCGAACCCTTGGCGCCGGGCGCGCATGCCCGTCCCACCGGTGGGGGACATACCTGCGCCGGAGCCGCACCTATCCTCCCGCCACGACGGGGAACACGCCCCTGCGCCGCGCCTTTCCATGGGCGTTCCACAACAAGAAAGGAAGTCGAGACATGCTGCTTCAGCAGATCCTCAATGGCCTCGTGGTGGGCAGCGTGTACGGGCTGTTCGCGCTCGGCTTCACGCTGCTCTTCGGGGTCAACCACATCATGAACATGGCGCACGGTTCGGTGTTCATGTGGGGCGCCTTCGCGGGGCTCTACGCGGTCGTCGCGCTGGACCTGCCGATCGGGCTGGCACTGATCATCGGCATGGTGGCCGGCGGCCTGCTGTCGGTGCTGCTCGACATCGTGGCCTTCCGGCCGCTGCGGCGCCGCGGCGCGCCGGAGTTCTCGGCCATCGTCTCGTCGATCGGCGCCGACCTGGTGCTGCTCGCGCTGGCGCAGAAGGTGTCGAACACCGCGGTCATGCGCTTCCCCTTCGACGCGTTCCCGGTGGTGATCTATCGCGTGTTCGGACTGCGCATCCAGCTGCTGCAACTGGTCATCATCGGGCTGGTGCTGCTGATGGTGGCGGGGCTGGTGTTCTATCTCTACCGCACCGAATTCGGCCGGCGCATCCGCGCTGTGGCCTTCTCTGAGCAGACGGCACGGCTGCTGGGCATCAACCCGGGCTGGGTCAACATGCAGGTGTTCTTCATCTCCGGCGCGCTCGCGGGCATGGCGGGCGTGCTGATCGGGCTGGTCTTCAATTCCGTTCACTTCACGATGGGCGAGCCACTGCTGCTGCGCGCCTTCGTGATCGTGATCCTCGGCGGGCTCGGCAGCATTCCCGGCGCGCTGATCGCGGGCCTGGCGATCGGGCTGGTGCAGACCATGAGCGTGGCCTACGTGTCGGCCGGCGTGGCCGAAGCCATCGTCTTCCTCGCGCTGTTCGTCGTGATCCTGGTCAAGCCGACCGGCCTGTTCGGCCAGGCCGGCGCCACCATGCGAGTGAGGCGCGCATGATGGATTTCCTCTTCACCTACGCGTCGCTGTTCGACCTGGTCCTGGTCAACGCGCTGCTCGCGACCAGCCAGTACGTGGTGTTGCGCGCGGGCGTGTTCTCGCTCGGCACAGCGGGCTTCGCGGCGCTCGGCGCCTATGCGGCGGCGCTGCTGGTGACACGCGCCGGCTGGTCGCCTGCGTTCGCAGTGGCCGCCGGCATGGCGCTCGGTACGGCCGCCAGTGCGCTGCTCGCGGTGCCGCTCGCACGGCTGCGCGGCGTGTTCCAGGCGGTCGCGACGCTGGCCTTCGTGCAGATCGTGCTGTCGGCCACGCAGAACTGGGTCGAGCTGACCAACGGCGCGCTCGGCATCAACGGCATTCCCAAGGTGGTCGGCACCGGCACGCTGGTCGCGGCCGTGGTGCTGGTCGTGCTGCTGCTGGTGGCGATGGGGCGCT
>CAIQMJ010000241.1 GCA_903872875.1 uncultured Variovorax sp. | reverse complement strand
CCATGCAAGCGAGATCAGGCAGACACTGGCGCTGATCGACGCCGCACGCGCCGAGCTCGACCAGCGTGCCATGGTCTACGGCGCGGTGAAGCTCGGCGCGATGATCGAGATTCCGGCGGCTGCGCTCACGCTCAGGTTGTTCCTGAAGCACTTCGACTTCCTGTCGATCGGCACCAACGACCTGATCCAGTACACGCTTGCGATCGACCGGGCCGACGAAGCCGTCGCGCATCTGTACGACCCGGCGCACCCCGCCGTGCTGCGGCTGGTGGCCGACACCATCGCCGAGTGCAGGCGACAGGGCAAGGGCGTGAGCGTTTGTGGTGAGATGGCCGGCGATGTGACGTTCACGCGGCTGCTGCTCGGGTTGGGGCTGCGCAGCTTCTCGATGCATCCATCGCAGATCCTCGCAGTCAAGCAGGAGGTGCTGCGCGCCGACGCCGGCAAGCTCGCGCCATGGGCGCAGTCGGTGCTCGAGTCGGACGATCCGGCCGCCGAACTGGCTCGCTGATCGACATAAAACGAAACACGCCGATACCGCCGCGAAAGGACTTCGCGGGCGGCGGATCGCACCATCGGGCTTCACTTTTCAACACAAGGAAGTCTCATGAAGCCCTGGATCAAACGCAGCCTGTTCGGCTTGTTCGGTGGTGCGCTCGTCGTCGGAAGTCTCGGCGCCTGTTCGTCGTATCGCCATGGATGGGGTTCGGGCGACGCGACCGAATTCCGCGCCAAGATGGTCGAGCGTGTTGGCAGCAAGCTCGACCTCGACGCATCGCAGAAACAGAAGCTCACTGCGCTCGCCGACACGCTGCAGAAGCAACGCCTGGCAATGCGTGGCGCCGGTGGAACAGGCGAGCCACGCTCGCAGTTCCTGGCGTTGTTCGCTGGCAGCACGCTCGACCAGGCCGGCGCCGGCCGGCTGATCGAAGAGAAGACGGCGGCTCTGCGCAGCGGCAGTCCGGAAGTCATCGCTGCTGCGGCCGACTTCTTCGACCACCTGAACGCCGCGCAGCAGCAGAAGGTCCGCGACTTCATGGACCGCGGAGGCCGCCGGTGGAGGTCCTGAGCCGCCAGCGACTTCACGCTGCGCCTGACGCGTTGCCAACCTCGCGGCTTGATTTCGCCATGCCCGTCGCGACAGGCGTGGCCTTCGGCAAGACGCGAACGCTGTTGCGCCTCGAAGGGTTTGCGGTGCTGGCGCTGTCGGTCGTCGCGTATGCAAACTGGGGCGCCGGCTGGATGGCTTTCGCCGGCTTCTTCCTCGTGCCCGACCTGTCGATGCTCGGCTACTCGTGGGGGCGGCGCGTGGGCGCCGCGGTCTACAACGCCGGTCATTCGTACATCGGACCGATCATGCTGCTGACCGCCGGACTGTTCGCTGCGATGCCGTTGGCGACGGCGCTCGCGCTCATCTGGGCGGCGCACATCGGCCTCGATCGTGCACTGGGCTTCGGACTGAAGTCTTCGCGCGGCTTTCGCTACACCCATCTGGGCACGCTCGGCCGGCCCGATGCCTGGTGAGCGCGCGTCGCTGACAATCCGCCGATGTCCCGCATCCTGCTGATCGACGATGACGAACACCTGGCCGCGCCGCTCGCGACCTACTTCGCCCGCTTCGACATGACGCTCGACAGCGCCCTGCGGCCGAGCGCCGGCCTCGCGCAGTTGAGGGCGGGCAGCTACGACGCCGCCATCCTCGACGTGATGCTGCCCGAGATGGACGGCTTTGCGCTGTGCCGCGAGATCCGAAAGGAGAGCGACATCCCGATCGTCATGCTCACTGCGCGCGGCGAGGTGATGGACCGCGTGGTCGGGCTCGAACTCGGTGCGGACGACTATCTGCCAAAGCCTTTCGAGCCGCGTGAACTGGTTGCGCGCGTGCAGACCATCCTGAGGCGCCAGCGTGTGTTGCCTGTTGCGGCCATCGCCGTGCAGCGCCGCGTGTTCGACGGCCTCGAGATCGATCTCGACAAGCGTGCGGTGCTGCGGCATGGCGAGGTGGTCGACCTCACCGGCACCGAATTCGACCTGCTGGCCCTGCTCGCGAACGAGCCCGGCAAGGTATTCAGCCGCGACGACATCCTGAACCGGCTGCGCGGGCACGAGGCCGAGCTGTACACGCGTGCGGTCGATATCGTCGTGAGTCGCCTGCGCAAGAAACTCGAACCGCTCGACTGCATCAAGACGCTGCGCAACGCCGGCTATGCGCTGGCGGTTGGCAAGGCCTGAGCATGCGCCAGTCTCCACGCGGTGAGTTCAGGAGGCGGTCGTGGCGCCGTGGCCGTTGGCGTCACCGCTGGCGCCATTCGCTGCGGCTGCAGCTGATCACCGTGTTCCTGCTGCTCGCATTCGCGATGACCATCGTGTTCATCGGCGGCATGCAGCGGGCCATCTCCACAGGCTGGCGCGACGTCGCACGGCCGCTTGTCGAAGACTACGTGAACCGGCTGGCCGCCGACATCGGTTCGCCACCGGATGTGGGTCGTGCCCAGGCCCTTGCGGCGCGGTTGCCGATCTCGGTCCACATCGATGGCCCACGCGTCAACTGGGACTCGCATCCCGACCGCGACCGGCGCGGCTGGCTGCAGGACCGGCGCAATCCCGACGACAGAGACGGCCTCGAGCGCCGCGACTGGCTCAGCCGCAGCACGGCCGACGGCCATCGCATCGTGTTCGGTGTTGGCACGCTGCCGTGGCAGCGCGAGCCGCATGGCATCGGCTGGGTCACGCTGGCGGCGCTGCTGGTACTGATCTGGCTGGCCTATGCCTACGTGCGGCGCCTGTTGCGGCCGCTCGACGACATCCGTGCGGGCGCCGATCGATTCGGGCAGGGCACTTTCGACACGCCAATCCCGCTACGCCGCTGCGACGAACTCGGCGAGTTGGCGCATCGTATCAACACCATGGCGCAGGACATCCGCGGCATGCTCGATGCCAAGCGCGCGCTGTTGTTGGCACTGAGTCACGAGCTGCGTTCGCCGCTCACGCGTGCGCGCCTCAATGCGGAACTGCTGCCCGCCACGGCCGAGGGCGAAGTCGAACGCGCCGCACTGCTGCGCGACCTGAACGAAATGCGCGACCTGATCAGCGACCTGCTTGAAAGCGAGCGGCTGGCCAGTCCGCACGCCGCGCTGCATCGGGAGCCGGTCGATCTGGCTGCGCTGGTGCGCGAGACGGTGGCCGAACTGCGGGGCAGCGAGCGCATCACGCTCGACCTCGCGGCCGACCTGCCCGTACTGTCGCTCGACCGCATGCGCATCCGGCTGTTGCTGCGCAACCTGCTGGACAACGCGCTGCGGCATGGTGGCAGCGCCGCGCTGCCGCCGACGGTGTGGTTGAAGCGAGCGGGGCAGGACGCTGAACTGACGGTGCGCGATTTCGGCCCGGGCGTCGACACCGAGCAACTCGCGCACCTGACCGAGCCGTTCTATCGGGCGGATGGTGCGCGCCAGCGGTCCACCGGCGGCGTCGGGCTGGGGATGTACCTGTGCCGACTCGTGGCCGAGGCGCATGGCGGCAGCCTCGAGGTGTGCAATGCCGAGCCTGGCCTCGCCGTCACCGTGCGGCTGGCCTGAGGAGCACCTGCTCCGGTGTTGTCGGTGCTTCAGCGCCGCATCAGTGCGTCAGTGCGCGTACCAGAGCGCTGCAAAGAAATGACAGGTGCTGCCGCCGAGCACGAACAAGTGCCAGACGAAGTGCGCATAGCGCAGCCTGGAATCGAGCAGGAACACCACCGCGCCCGCCGTATACGCAAGGCCACCCGCCACCAGCCAGCCGAGCCCGGCCGGCGACATGCGTTCATACAGCGGCACCGCGGCGACCAGCGCCACCCAGCCCATCGCCACGTACAGGCCGGTCGACCACAAAGGATGGCGCAGTCGATCGAGCAACTTGGCGCCGACGCCGAGCACCGCCGCGCTCGTGACCACAGCGAACAGCGCCCAGCCCCAGGGTCCGCGCAGCACGCCGAGCAAGAAGGGCATGTAGCTGCCCGCGATGAACAGGTAGATCGCTGCGTGGTCGAGCCGGTTCAGCAGCAGCTTGGCGCGGCCGGCCGGCAGCGCGTGGTACAGCGTCGAGACCAGGTACAGCACGATGGCCGTGCCCGCGAACAGGCTGGCGCCGACGACGTTGACGGCCTGGCCGTGAACGGCGGCGCTATAGACCAGGATCGGCAGCGACGCGATGGCCAGCGCCAGGCCGAGGCCGTGGCTGATCGCATTGGCGATTTCCTCGCCGAGGGTCTGGATACGGGGTGGAACGGGTTCTCGCATGCAAGTCATTCTGCCCAAGGCCGCTGTCGCGCGCGCTACGTGGGGTCAGGCTCTGCGCGACTAGCATGCGCCTGGATTCCACAGACCACCATCCCTTCCGAGGAGACACACCATGACCGCAGCACTCGACAACCACCAGGTCCGCCTGGCCAAGCGGCCCGAAGGCACGGCCACGCGCGAGCATTGGCGCTTTACTATCGAACCGGTCGGTGAACCGGCCGAGGGCGGCGTGCTGGTCAAGACACTCTCGCTCTCGCTCGACCCGGCGATGCGCGGCTGGCTCAACGACGCGAAGAGCTACATCCCGCCGGTGGCCATCGACGAGGTGATGCGCGCCGGCGGCGTCGGCCGCGTCGTGGCGTCGAAGAACCCGGCCTTCGCCGTCGGCGACACCGTGTACGGCACGCTCGGCGTGCAGGAATACGTGCTCATCCCGCAGGACCAGATCAAGCGCAACGGCCTGGTGAAAATTGACCTGAGCGTCGGCACCATCGGCCAATGGCTCAATGTGCTCGGCATGCCGGGCATGACCGGTTATTTCGGGCTGATGGACGTCGGCCAGCCGAAGCCCGGCGAGACCGTGGTCGTCTCCGGTGCGGCCGGTGCCGTCGGCCAGACCGTGGGACAGCTCGCGAAGATCAAGGGCTGCCGCGTGGTCGGCATCGCGGGCGGTGCTGCCAAGTGCGAGTGGGTGGTGAAGGAGCTGGGCTTCGATGCCTGCATCGACTACAAGGCCGATGGTCCGGGCGGGGGCGCTGTACGTGCGGGCCTGAAGGAACATTGCCCGAAGGGCGTCGACATCTACTTCGACAACGTCGGCGGCGAGATCCTCGACCAGGTGCTCGCGAAGATCGCGCGCAAGGCCCGCATCATCATCTGCGGCGCGATCAGCCAGTACAACAACGCCAACAGCATGCCGTCCGCCGGACCGCGCAACTACCTGAGCCTGCTCGTGAACCGCGCGCGCATGGAAGGCATCGTGGTGTTCGACTACGCCGACCGCTACCCGGTCGCCATCGCCGAGCTGTCGGGCTACCTGAAGGACGGTCGGATGAAGAGCAAGGAAGATGTCGTGAAAGGCCTGGACACATTTCCGGAAACGCTG
>CAIQMJ010000240.1 GCA_903872875.1 uncultured Variovorax sp. | reverse complement strand
TCGCCGATCTCGAACTGGCTCGGCGCATCGCGGCGGATCTCCTCGATCAGGTCGGGCGCGAAGCGCACCAGCGGAAAGCCGACATCGCTGTACTCGAGCGTGTCCGCCATCCGGCCGACGCGGTCGTGTTGCTTGACCAGCAGGTACTTGCCCTTGACCTGCTCGCGCGTCGTCTCCTTCTGCAGCGGGAAGTGGTCCTTGATGACCTTGAAGACATACGGAAAGGACGGCAGGTCGAACACCAGCATCACCATGCCCTTGATGCCCGGCGCGATCCGGAAGCGGTCGCTCGAATAGTTCAGGTGCGACAGGAAGTCGCGGTAGAACAGCGTCTTGCCCTGCTTGGCCAGGCCGAGCGCGTTGTAGATCTCGGCGCGCGGCTTGCGCGGCATCAACGAGCGCAGGAACTGCACGTAGGCCGAGGGCACCTCCATGTCGACCATGAAGTAGGCCCGCGCGAAGCTGAAGAGCATCTGCAGCTCGTCCTCGCCGAACAGCACCGCGTCGACATGAAAGCGGCCGTCGGCGTCGTGCAGGATCGGCAGCGCGAAGGGCAGCTCCACATAGCCGTTCATGATCTTGCCGACCAGGTAGGCGCCCTTGTTCCTGTAGAACAGGCTCGACAGCACCTGCAGCTGGAAGTTGGCGCGCAGCTTGACCTGGTGGAAGCGCGCGAGGATCGCCGCGGCCACGCGCTCGGCATCGCGGTGCCGGTGTGCGAAGCGGCCCTGCAGCGCGCAGTCGTCGATCAACCGCTCGACGATGTCGGCCAGCGTCTCGGCCTTCGGGTAATAGGCGCGGTAGGTAGGCGCACCGCGCGGCTCGATGTACTCGGTGCTGATCGCCGGGCGCACGAAGATGAAGTCGTTCTGGAAGTACGCGCGGTGCAGGATCTTCGTGGTCACCGAATTGAAGAAGCTTTCGCCCAGTTCGGGCTGGTGATGGTCGACCAGCAGCCCGATGAAATGCAGCTTGACCTGGTGCCAGACCGCCATCGGCTGCTCGCCGGCGCCGAACTCCTTCTCGAGCCGCGCCACGGCCTCGGCCACCCGCAGTCCATAGAACTCGATGCGCTCGCGCTGCGCGCGTTGCTGGCCATGCCAGTCGGCCGTCTCGAAACGATGCTTGGCGCGCGCCGACTCGGCACGGAACAGCCGGTAGTGGCGGTTGAAGCCGTCGATCAGCGCCTTCGCGATGTCGTAGGCCAGCGGCGAATCGAGACGCTGCGGGAACATGGCCGCCCTGGATTTCCTGGTGCCCGGCGCCTAGTGGGCCTTGCCGGCTTCCTTGACGCCTTCGATGGCAGCCGCGGCTGCCGGCTCCGGCGGCTTGCCCCACTTGTAGCGGATGCGCTGGACCGACGCGCGGTACAGGTTCTCGAGCGGCTTGGTGCCGTCGACGGTGAGTTCCAGGTCCTGGATCAGGCCGTCGTGCACGCCGAAGGCCCAGCCGTGGATCGTGACCTTCTGGCCGCGGCTCCAGGCGTCGACCATCACCGTGCTGACGGCCACGTTGATCACCTGCTCGGCGACGTTGAGCTCGCACAGCGCGTTGGCGCGTGCATCGGCCGGCAACGAGTCGAGCATCACGTGGTGGCGGTCGCGCACATCCTGGATGTGGCGCAGCCAGTTGTCGGCCAGCCCGATGCGCGCGCCTTCGAGGGCGGCCTGCACGCCGGAACAGCCGTAGTGGCCGACCACCATGATGTGCTCGACCTTGAGCCGCTCCACCGCGAACTGGATCGCCGACAGCGCGTTCAGGTCGGAGTGCACCACGATGTTGGCGACGTTGCGGTGGACGAACACCTCGCCCGGCTCCAGCCCGGTGATCTGGTTGGCGGGCACGCGGCTGTCGGAGCAGCCGATCCACATGTACTTGGGCGTCTGCTGCTTCACCAGGTTGGTGAAGAAGCCGGGGCGGTCGCGTTCCATCTGGGCGGACCAGGCACGGTTGTGGGCGAACAGGTCGGAAAGGCTGTGGGACATGGTCGTAGGGTCGGAGGAGTGGTCGGAATTCGTCATCTGCAGCGTTCTTCGGGGATCAGGTGGAGGTGGCTCGGGCCTTGGGCGCCTTGCGGGCCCGCGACAGCGCGGTACGGGTGGCCTTTTCCTGGGCCTGTACTTCGCTGAGGTTCGCCTGCAGCTCGGTCAGCTGGGCCTCGAGCTGCGCGCGGTGCGCGCTCAGCACGCCCACGAACTTCTCCAGCTGCGCAACGGTATCGCGCGGGCTGTCGTACATGTCGAGGATATCCTTGGCCTCGCTCAGGCTCAGCCCGAGACGCTTGGCACGCAGCGTGAGCGTGAGCCGCGTACGGTCGCGCGCGCTGTAGACCCGCTGCAGCCCACCCGCCCCGCCGCGCGCCGGCGTCAGCAGGCCCTTGTCCTCGTAGAAGCGGATCGCACGCGTCGTGAGGTCGAATTCGCGGGCCAGTTCG
>CAIQMJ010000239.1 GCA_903872875.1 uncultured Variovorax sp. | reverse complement strand
CGGCCGCACGCGCAGCATCATCGGCACGCAGTCGCTGGTGAATGCCGGCCTGCCGAACCCGGTCGCGGCGCTGCGCAACGGCACCATCGGATGGAAACTCGCGGGCCAATTGCTGGACCATGGCGCCGCACGGCAGGCGCCCGTGCCGGGCGACGCCAACCGCGCCGCCGCGCAGGCCGATGCACGCGCCGTCGCCGAGCGCGCCGGCGTGCAGCGCGTCGCGCTCGCGGCGCTGGATTCGCTCGAAGCGCCGGGGCGCACGGTCTATCACTTCGACGTGCGCACGCCCGAGGAATTCGATGCAGGCCATCTCGCCGGCTTCGCGAGCGCGTCCGGCGGACAGCTCGTGCAGGAGACCGATCACCACGTGCCGGTACGCGGCGCCCGCATCGTGTTGGCCGATGACGATGGCGTGCGCGCGCCGATGACCGCATCGTGGCTCGCGCAGCTGGGTTGGGAGGTGTACGTGGCCGACGCGATCCCGGACGCCGCCTGGTCCGAACGCGGCACGATTCGGTCCGTTCACGCGCCCGTGCCGGCCGTGCAGGAAGTGCCTCCGGCGGAGCTGTCGTCCTGGCTCGCCGCCGAGCCGCCCGCCGTCGCGGTGATCGACGTCACCGCCAGCGCCAACTACGTGAAGAAGCACATTCCGGGCGCCTGGTTCGCGATCCGGGCGCAACTCGCGCAGGCGCTCGAACGGATTCCCGCCGCGCCGCGCTACGTGCTGACCTGCGGCAGCAGCCTGCTCGCGCGCTTTGCGGCGCAGGACCTGCGTGCGCTGCTGGCCGCGCGCGGCAGCGACGCCGAGGTCCGCGTGCTGGCCGGCGGCAATGCGGCCTGGTTCGCGGCAGGCCTGCCGGCCGAATCGGGCGAGCAGCACCTCGCGACGCCTCGCACCGACCGCTACCGCCGTCCCTACGAAGGCACGGATGCGCCGGCCGAGGCGATGCAGGCGTACCTGGACTGGGAATTCGGGCTCGTCGCGCAGCTCGGGCGCGACGGCACGCATCACTTCAAGGTGATCTGAGCACGCCGATGCGGCCGCAGCCAGCCTGCCGGCACTTGCGCCAACACGGGCGCCCTGCCGGCTGATTCGGCTGCCGCCGCTTCGTCAAACGCAGGCCGGCGTGTTGCCGCGCTCCGCGCTGCACCAGTCGCCACCGAGCGCCTTCACCAGAAACACTGACGTGACCAGCCGCTGGCCGAGCAGCTGGGCCGCCTGCCGCTCGACGGTCAACAGCGATTGCTGGGCCGTGATGACGTCGAGGTAGGTCGATGCGCCGCCTTCGTAGCGG
The DNA here is from genome assembly GCA_903872875.1 of uncultured Variovorax sp. Lineage (GTDB taxonomy): Bacteria > Pseudomonadota > Gammaproteobacteria > Burkholderiales > Burkholderiaceae_C > Variovorax. The sequence goes on along the minus strand of CAIQMJ010000239.1, from coordinate 1,679 downwards.
GCCGTGGCCATGTCGAGCACGCGCCGCGCAGCAGCCACCGCCGACAGCGCCTGCGTGGTGGCGCGGTCGAGCGCGGTCAGCCCGCTGATCCCGTCCTCGACCTCCTGCATCGCCGTCAGCACGACCCGACGGTAGTTGGCCACCGTGGCGTCGTAGCCGGCCTGTGCGAAGTTGACGCCGGCGCGTACGCGGCCACCGTCGAACAGCACCTGCGTGGCCGACACGCCCACCGACCACAGCAGGCTCGGCGCGTCGAAGAGCCGATCGATCAACCGGCTGTCGACGCCCAGCGACGGGCCCAGCGAAACACTCGGGTAGAACGCCGCCGTCGCCACGCCGATCTGTGCATTGGCCACCGCCATCGCCCGCTCGGCCGATGCCACGTCGGGCCGGCGCTGCAGCACCTCGGACGGCACGCCCAGCGGAATCGCAGGTGGCGTGATCGGCTTCAGGTCGGCCGGCAACGCGAACACCGGTGCGGGCGTGCCGGTGAGCGTGGCGATCGCGTGCTCGTACTGCGCGCGCTGCTTCTTGAGCACGTCGACCTGCGTCAGCGTGGTCTCGAGCAGCGCCTGCTGCTGCGCCACGTCCAGGCCCGAGACGGCGCCCAGGTCGTGCCGCGCGGTCACCAGGTCCAGCGCCCGGCGCTGCAGCGCGATCGAGCGGCTCAGCACATCGAGCTCGGTGTCGCTGGCGCGCAGGTTGAAATAGTTGGTGGCCAGGTCGGCGGTCAGCAGCAGCCGGACGTTCTCGAGGTCCGCGGCGGACTGCTCGGCCGAGGCGGTCGCGCCTTCGACCAGACGCTGCACGCGGCCGGCGAAATCGAGCTCGTAGCTGGCGGTGAGCGACATCGCGAAGTCGTTCTGCACCGTTTCGGAATTGGCCACGTTGTAGTTGGTGAGCGGGCGGTTCGCAGAGATCTTCAGGCGCGATGCGCGCGTGCCAAGGGCCAGTTGCGGATAGCGCGCCGCGCCATTGACGTCGAGCGTGGCACGCGCCTGGGCCAGCCGTGCGCTTGCAAGCGCAACGGTGGGGCTGCCGGCCAGCGCCTGCCGCTGCAGCGCGTCGAGCTGCGGGTCGCCGTAGCGCTGCCACCAGCGGCCCTTGTCCAGCATGTCGCCGGGCGCGGCCTGGCGCCAGGGCTGCTCGAGCTGCCAGGTCACGGGCAGGTCGTTCGCGGGTGGACGGTAGTCCGGCCCGGCGACGCATCCTGCGAGCAGCAGGCCGGCGACGGCGATCGACGCGGCGCGCAAGCTCACGCGCCGTCCTTGGCGACCGCCACGGCATCGCCCTCGGCCAGGGAGTCCGACGGGTTGAGCACCAGCCGGTCGGTGGCAGAGATGCCGCTGAGCACTTCGACGGTCTCGCCGTAGTTGCGGCCGATGCTCACCGCGCGCAGGTGGACACGGCCCTGCGCGTCGACCACGCCCACGCGTGCGCCCTCGGCACGGAAAAGCAGGGAATTGGATGGCACCGTGAGCGACTGGCTCGCCGCCAGCGGCAGCGCCACCTGCACGTACGCGCCCGGCAACAGCGTTCCGCCGGGGTTGGGCAACGCCACCTCGACCTGCATCATCCGGGTCGTCGCGTCGATCGCGCCAGCGGAGCGGGCGATCTCGCCCTTGAAGGTCTGGCCGCGCAGCTCGGCCTGCGTGACCACCACCGGCTGCCCGGCCTTG
>CAIQMJ010000238.1 GCA_903872875.1 uncultured Variovorax sp. | reverse complement strand
GTCCTGTATCGCAGCCCAGATGACGGACAGAGGCAAGGCCATGGTCTCGGCCAGTTCCATCGCGACGGTCAGCATCGCCATGTCATTGTCCAGCGCGGTGCCGCGCTGGCGCAGCGCAGGTTGCCAGCGCTCCCACAGCTCCGTGTCCTGCGCTTCGCTGAGCACCGGGTGCCGTCCCTTGCGCTTGGGCAAGCCGAGGATGTCCCGACGCAGCGCGACCTCCTGGTGGGTAAGGCCGTAGAAGGAACTGACCATCTCGGTGCTGGCGCCCAGGCGCAGCATGCGGTCGACGGTGGCAATCTCGCGCTCCACGTCGCGGACCTGGCCGAGCAGCCGCTGCAGCACGTCGCGGTTGACCGTGACCGAGCACCAGGAGACCGAGGCATTGACCAGCACGCTGATCAACTCGGGGCGCTTGAGCGCATCGAGTTCCGCATCGCCGAAGCCCATGGACTTGGCCCGGCGCAACTGACCGTTGCGCAGGTCGTGCAGTGCCTGCGCGATCACGGCCTGGTTCAGCGGATGGGGTGCCGACATGGTGGTTTCCGGCCGCTCAGGAATTGGGGCTGCCGTTGGCGACGGCTTCGAGGTCGACCAGCCGGCGCGCCAGCCGCAGCAGGCGAAACAGTTTGACCAAGCCGTTGTCGCTGAGCCGGGTCCAGGACGGGCCATTCCTTCTCGAGCCTTGCAGCAACGGGGCAAGGTCATCGGCCAGCGCGAGGTAGTCGCTTCCAGCAGAGCGCGTTGACATGCCATAGCCCGCACTCAGCGCGCGCAGCAGTGACAGCACGGCATGGGCGAACGTACCCGGAGTCGGTGTGTCCTCATCGCAGGCAAAGCCGATGCCGTCTTCGATCGGCACCATGTGGCTAGCCAGGTCCGCCTCTTCGGCGATCTCGCGGGCAAATTGCGCGATATGCACGCGCAGCCGCTCGGGAGTATCGAGGCCCGGCTCGATGTACCAGACGTCCGAGATGGGATAGAGGCCGCCGGCCTGCACCGGAATCGCTCGCAGCACGTTGTTCGCGAAGTCCGATAGGGGCTCACCGGTGTGATCTGCGACCAGCTTCTGGATGGACTGTAGGCGTTCGGTGGTGGACGCGGGTGAGACGATGTGGCCTTGCAGCCGGTCTGGGGTCGACTCTTGTTCGGAGTCGCGAGCTGACGTGTTGTCTTCACCTTGACCCATCCGTGCCGATGGGGGTTGCGGTGGCTCGCTCGGTGTCTGCGTTTCAGCGCGCGTTGCGTGCGCGTCAACAGGCGCGGGCGTCGGTGACCCCTGCGGCGGCGTCGCTGGGGGGACCGTCGACGGTGGCGCTGCGGTGGGACGACGGGGTTCGCTCATCAGCGCACGCGGGCGGCTCTCCAGCCCATCAATCTCCAGCGCCAGGGTGTCGTAGTCGGTCTCCAGCAACTGGGCCATCTGTCCGACCAACTCGTCCCGTACCCGCTCCGGCGAGAATTCGCCCGGCTGCGCATCGAACGTTGTCAGCACGTCCCGGAACAGGGCCGCGAAATCCACGACCAGATGTCGCCCGAGCGCACGGTGCCCCCACACCCGCTCACCGGCCTTGCGCAGCACAGCCAGGCGTTCGACCTGGTGGCGGCCCAGCCCGCCGTAGAGCACCGTCGGAATCGCCGGCAGCAGATAGAGCACAGCGTCCTGCATGCGGCTGATGTGCGACTGTTGTACCGGGTAGCCGTCGGCGGCCAGCCGCCGGGCCAGTTCCGCCTGCGACAACGGCTTGCCATCGCCTTCTTTCTCGTAGAGTTCGCGGACTTTCTCCACACCCAGAGCGCGCTCGATGAAGGTCAGGCCGCCGTGCAGTTCGTTCTCAGCCAGATGGCCGGTGAGCGCGATGATCTCGCCGCGCGTCGGCCATGGTCGGAACAAGCAGGGGATACGGAAAAACCGGCCCTCCTTGGTCTCTGCCCATAGCTCACGCAGGATCGCCAGGCGGGTGTTGCCGCCATTCCTGATGATGTAATGCACCTCGCCCGGTCGCCGCGTGACGGCCGGTGGCGCATCTAGGCCACGCTCGCGGATTGAAGCCTTTATCTCGTCGTACAGCGGATTGCGGGTGACGCGCGGGTTCAGGTCGTAGGGACGCAACTGATCGAGCGTCACCAACATCGGCGTGTCAGCAATGGGGTCGCTCAGCGCGTCGGCGACGGGCCCGTTGCGCTGGAAGCCCTCGGCCAGCAGCTTGTCGGCGATGTCTTGGACGTTGCGATCAGTCATCACCGCCTCCCCTCACGGCGACCTGGCGCGCGGCCCGACGAAGTTGCGCGTGGGCATTGCGTCCAGCACGGTGATCGCTGGCGGTCGAACTGGTGTAGATCGGCGGCAAGCCTGGCTTGACGAACTTCAGGTGGCCGCCCGGCGTGCGCGTGACGTCCCAGCCTTCGCGCAACGCGAACTCGACCAAGGGAAGAAGTCGCTTGTGGCCGCGGCAGAGTTCATGCGGACTTGCCATGAGGCTCTCTCCCGGTCACGCCCGCGAAGCGCTCGCGCCACTGCGGGAAGAGTTCGCTGGCCAGGGCGCGTACCGTGTCCAAGGCAGCCGGTGCCAGAAGGCCGCTGGGACGTCGGGATTCGACACGGTGTACCGGCAAGCCCAGGGTGGCCGCGCGCGGATAAGCCTCGATGGCGGGGATGTCGGTCCCGAGCACCTGTACCCCGGCCTGTTCACGGAAGATCTGGCGCAACGCTTGCTGGATCTGCCGCGCGTTGGACGAGACCGGATGCACGCGGTTGATGAGCAGGTGCAGCAGCGGCGGCTCGATGCCCAGATGCCGGTAGGGCGCGATGTCTTCGATCAACTGCAGGGTGCCGCGCCGCAATTCCCGCGCGGCGAGAATTTCCGGCGTCACGGGCGAGACGGCCAGGCCGGAGGCCAGTACCGCCATCTCCAGCAGCACGCTGCGCGCGCCCTGGGTGTCGACTAACATCAGGTCGTAGTACGGCTGAAAGATCGGCAAGAGATTGCGCAGCCGCAAGCGCCCGTCCGGTGCGTGCAGCAGCAGGGTGTTCAACTGGCCATTGGCATCATTGGAGAGCACGACATCCAAGCCCTCGATGACCGTGCGCGACGCCAGGCGCGCCAGATCCTGCTCGTTGAAGGCCAGTAGCTCATAGATACCGCCCGGCGCACGGCTGGCCAGGGTGAAGTAACTGGAGAGCGTTGGTTGAATGTCGAGGTCCAGCAACAGCACCCGCAGGCCCGCATCGGCGATGAACCCGCCGAGGTTGGCCGCGGTCGTGGTCTTGCCCACGCCGCCCTTGGTCGAAATGATGGAGACCACCTGCATAGCATCTCTCCTGATGAGAAGTGACAGGAGAGACGGCTTAGCCGCGCTCTTTGAGACGTTCCGTGATCCACTGGTCGATCTCGACCGAGTCCCAACCAACGGCACGCACACCCAGGCGCATAGTCTTTGGGAACCTGCCTTCTTTCATGAGGTTGTAGATGTGGGCACGCTTGAAGCCGGTCTTGGCTTCGACCTCGGCGCGGCGCAGGATGCGGCGATCGACCGGAGCGTCAATCAGCGATGGTTGCGAAGACATGGGGGGCACTCCTTGACGCTCGGTAGCGACTGTTGTGGAAGTGCCTCGTATTCAATAGCGCATCCTGGTCAAATGCACTGCAACTGCAGAAAGTGCGACTGCAACTGCAGTCAGGGCGACTCGATGTTCACCTGTCGCTTTGCCGCTGCGAACTTGGACCAAAGCGTCCGCTCGCTGATGCCTGGCCTCCCTCCGTGGTGGGCGATCAAGGCGCTGATTACCGACTCCATCGTCTCGAATGACGAATAGGGCGTGCCGCTTGGCGACTTGCCCAGCAAGAGTGTCAGCAATCCTCCAATGATGTTCAAGTAGGTGGTCTCGCTCCTGGGGGCGATTGCCGTTGTTCGCTCGACGGGCTCCCGTCGCTTGGTCTCCTTGCGCAATGCGTCGAGCGCTTTCTCATGCGTGACGAGTAGCGTCTTGAGTGCCTCCCGCTCGGCAAGCAGTGACTGAACCGTTTCGATGCTGATCGCGGTGTGCAACTGGCGCTCGATGATGTCAAAGAGAAACGCAGGCTTCTGATCGGGGTAGAAGTGCGTCATCCAGGTCTTGAGATCGACATGTCGAACGGTGAGTTCTGGATCATCGAGTAAGGACAGGTCATCGCAGGTAATACCAGCCCTGCCGTAGGCCAATTCGCTGTTTCGCAAGGCATCGAAGATTCGCTCGGTGTTCAAGCGCAGCATCGGCCAGCGCGGAAAGTCCTCGGGGCGGGGAATTTTTCTGGTTCCGACGGCCTTGATAATGCGCGACTCGAACTGGACCAGACCACTCCATCGGATGGCCACTTCGATGGGGCGGTAGTAGACCTTGGAAAGGTGAAGGCAGTGGGTCTTGCGCATTTCCGATTCCACCTGTCTAGCTATTTCAGGACATCTGGATTCCTCTCAGGGCGCATGTCGTCGCACTTCTGTCGAAAAGTTCGAAATGGGCATCGACGATGATGAGGTTGACGATATAGGGCGGGTGGCGGCAACGAGATATATGGAACGCCACAACATCCATTACGCAAAGCTCTCCTCGGCGGCCGACGCCAAGCTCCACAACGGCTTGCTGCGTCTGGCCAAATGCCGCAATTACCGGGATGCTTGGTTGATGAGGGGTTTTATTCCCGGGGCCGTTTGAGGGTAAGGACGTGTCGTGTCATGAACGAGATTGCTAGGGCCACAGGTCATGGTTGAGACCTGCCGGGTCATGACTGTGGGGTATGAATCTTGGCGGGTTGCCAAGGAGCGCGCCACACGGGGAGGACGGTTTAGCCCAATCCGCTGCAAAAACCCGATCGCTTGTACCAAGTATCACCTTGGCGAGATCGGTGCTTGGTGAACGCGGGGTAGGACGCGATACCTTGCAGGTCTTCGCTGAGACCCAAAAAGAAACATCGACTCTTGAAACCAAGCGTGAGCATGATGTGTGCTTGGCTCGGAACAGTTCTAATTCTCCCCAGAGTCGCCATCGGTAGCAAGCGTTACTCGCTCAACGAATCGGCCCAGTTGGGCAGAGGGTTCGTTGTCTGGGAGCAGCAGATAAGTCGTCAGCATGGGTCGGTTCCCAGCAAGTGGTCGAGAGATGATCGCGGCACTGTGGCACGCGGCAATTTGTGCCTCGCAAGCAAGGCCCAGCCCGTAGCCTGCTGCGACCAGAGCCAGCATCACTTCGTGACTTGACACGTGTTCAGCGATGACTGGTTTCATATCCACGGATTTCAGCAGACGTTCAATCTGCTTGTAGTGGCCTTCGCATGTCTCCGGATCGCAGAGAATCAGTGGATAGTTCAGCACCTCCGCCAAAGGCACGTGCTTATGAGCCAACAAGGGATGGCGCGCAGGGACGGCCACAATCAAGTGGTCCTCCCACACCGCCTGAGAATGAAGGCCATCGCCAGCTTCATCCGAACGGGTAAAGCCGGCATCGTACAAATCGTTGCGTAGCCCTTTGGCCTGCTGGGCGAACGTCACTTCAAACAGCCGGATCTCCACCTCTGGTTCCTCTTCCCGGCATCGCGCCAAGAGCACTGCCAAGCGTTGGGGAACGATGCCATCTGAAAGTGCGATGCGCAATGTGCCGCGATAGCCGGAGGCGGCGGCTTGGACGTTTGCTCTTGCTTGGTCGAGCGCGGTGAAAATACGGCGCGCATCTTCCACCAATACCTGGCCGGCCCAGGTCAGACGTGTCCCACGAGAGGTCCGCTCAAACAGTAGCGTTCCCAGTTCGGACTCCAGTTCCTTGATGGTGCGTGACAACGGTGATTGCTCAATGTGCAGGCGCTCCGCTGCGCGGGCAAAGTGGAGTTCCTCCGCGACCGCGATGAAGTAGCGTAAGTGACGAAGTTCCATCAGGCACATCTCCCTGCTAGCGTTTTCTTATGTTTCTTTGCTCCGGCCGAGGCGATGGACGAGCACGTGGCAAGGAGGTGATGCCTTGGCCTGCAACGTACAGCCGAGAAGGTGCGGCTCAGGAGGCGGGTGTTGTCGGTGATGAACGGGCCAGCACTGGCCCATCGCGTTGGTGGCTGACACCATCCCCTTCAGACTTGGCTGCGCCGCAAGCGCAGCGCATTCCCGACCACCGAGGCCGAACTCAGGCTCATCGCCAGAGCAGCGATCAACGGCGAAAGTAGCCAGCCGGTGAACGGGTACAGCACCCCTGCGGCGATCGGTATGCCCAGGCCGTTGTAGAGGAAGGCGAACACCAGGTTCTGCTTCATGTTTCGAACCGTCCCCACCGACAGCCCGCGTGCCGTGGCGATGCCGCGCAGGTC
>CAIQMJ010000237.1 GCA_903872875.1 uncultured Variovorax sp. | reverse complement strand
CCTTCTACATCTACTACTCGATGTTCGGCTTCCAGCGCGTGGGCGACCAGATCTGGGCGGCCGCCGACCAGCGCCCGCGCGGCTTCCTGCTGGGCGCGACCTCGGGGCGCACGACGCTGGGCGGCGAAGGCCTGCAGCACCAGGACGGCAGCAGCCACCTGATCGCCGCGACCATTCCCAACTGCAAGGCCTACGACCCGGGCTTCGCGGGCGAGATGGCGGTGATCGTCGACGCTGGCATCCGGGAGATGATGGTCGAGCAGAAGGACGTCTTCTACTACGTCACGCTGATGAACGAGAACTACGCGCAGCCCAGCCTCCCCGCCGGTGCCGAGGCGGACGTGCTGCGCGGCTGCTATCGCTACGACGGATGGAAGGACATCGGCGCTGATGCCGCGAATGCCGCTGACACCGCCGAGGGCACCACGCCGCGCCCGCAGGTCACGCTGCTGGGGTCCGGCGCGATCCTCACCGAGGTCGTCAAGGCGGCGCGGCAGTTGGCCGCCGAAGGCATCGATGCGGAGGTCTTCAGCGTCACCAGCTGGAGCGAACTCGCGCGCGACGGGCTGGCTTGCGAGCAGCGCCTGATGGCCGGTGGCATGGACGCCGCAGGCACGACAGCAGCGCCTTTCATCGGGCAGCAACTCGCGCGCAGCGCGGGCCCGATCGTGGCTGCGACCGACTATGTGCGCTCGGTCGCGGAGAGCGTGCGCGCCTTCCTGCCACCCGGCCGGCGCTACCTGACACTGGGCACCGACGGTTTCGGCCGCAGCGACACACGCTCGGCGCTGCGGCGCTTCTTCGGCGTGGATGCCGACAGCATCGTGCGGGCCGCGAAACACGCGCTTCGCTGAGCGCGCGGATCAGGTCGGCGTCGAACCGGCTGCAGGCCGCCCGTTTCAGCCGTCCTGCAGCGCCTTCGCTTGCGCCACGTCCATCTCGCGCGGCAGTCGCACTGCATTCTTCACTGCGAGGATCTCGGCCATCACGCTCACCGCGATCTCGGGTGGTGTCTTGCTGCCGATGTACAGGCCGATCGGCCCGCGCAGCCGCGCCAGCGACGCCTCGGTCTGATCGAAGTGCTCGATCATCCGGTCGCGCCGCGCCTGCGCATTGCGGCGCGAGCCGATCGCGCCGACATAGAACGCATCGGTCTCGAGCGCAGCCAGCAGCGCGAGGTCGTCGAGCTTCGGATCGTGCGTGAGCGCCACCACGCAACTGCGCGCATCGGGGCGGAACGCGATCACCGCGTCGTCCGGCATCTCTGTCGTCACCGCGACGCCGGGTACCGACCATCCGCTGCGGTATTCGGCACGCGGATCGCAGAGCGTCACCGCAAAGCCGCTGAACCGCGCCATCGTCGCGAGGTACTCGGCGAGCTGGCCGGCGCCGATCAGCAGCATGCGGTACTCGGGGCCGAAGGTGTTGACGAGCTTCTGCGCATCGACGGCCAGTTCATCCGGCGCATGGGTTTCGGTGAGCTGCACCGCACCATCGGCCAGGGCCACTGTGCGCTGCATCAGCCGGCCCTGTTCGAGCTGCGCCACCAGCGCGGCGAGTGCGGCGGGTTCGGGGTCGTATTCGAGCAGCAGTTCGAGCGTGCCGCCGCAGGGCAGGCCGAAACGATGCGCCTCGTCGGCGGTAATGCCGTACTTGACGAGCTCCGGCGCACCCGAGGGCATCGCGCCATCGCCATCACCGCCGGCGTTGCGGCTGTAGCGCGCGATCAGGTCGTCCTCGATGCAGCCGCCCGACACCGATCCGACCACCGCGCCGTCCTCCGCCAGCGCCATGATCGAGCCGACCGGCCGCGGCGACGAACCCCAGGTGCGCACGACGGTCGCGAGCAGCGCGCGGCGCCCGGCCTGGCGCCAGTCGCGCAGCGTGCGCAGCACCATGACGTCGAGGTTCTCCATCAGTCGGTGTCCGCTTCCTTCTTGCCGCCGAGACCGATCTTCTTCATGAAGCCGGCGACCGCGCCGGGCTTGACGTCGGCAGCCGCATCGGCTTCGTCGGCTTCGGCCGGCGGCGGTCCGTAGCGGCGCTGCATCTCTGCATCGAAGCGCTTGAAGAAGTCATCCGCCGTCGACTTGGCCGCGCCGTCGATCAGCCGCTGTCCGAGTTGTGCGATCTTGCCGCCGACCTGCGCCTGCACGGTGTAGTCGAGCTCGCAGGCCGTCGGATCGTCCGCCACCGGCTTGAGCGTGACGCCGGACGAGCCCTTCGCAAAACCGGCGACCCCGCCTTGCCCCTCGAAGCTCAGCTTGTAGCCATCCGGCGGCGTGATGTCGGTCAGCGTGACCTTGCCGGTGAACTTGGCCGACACCGGGCCGACCTTGACAGCGGCCGCCACGGTGTACTGGTTGTCGCCGGTCAGCTCGAACTTGTCGCAGCCGGGAATGCATTTCTTCAGCGTCTCGGGGTCGTTGAGCGCCTCCCAGGCCTGTTGCTGCGTGACGCCGAGGCGTCTGTTGCCGAGCATTTCCATCGTGGTTCCTTGGGGTTGTGTACGGGGCTTCAGCGGCCCGCGCGCATCAGCGCGGCGAGGCTCGCGGCCAGTTGTTCGAGTGCGGAAAGATTGTGGACCGCCAGCATCGCGTCTGCATGGCGATGCAGGATGGCCGCACCGCGCGCAAGGGGTGCGTAGCCCTCGAAGCGCAACAGCGGGTTCAGCCACAGCACGCGGCGCGAATGCCGGCCCAGCCACTGCAGTTCGCGCTCGAGCAGCGCGGGCTCGCCGGTGTCGAGTCCATCGCTGATGACAAGCACCAGTGTGCGACGCCCGGTCAGCCGCCGCGCATGCGACCGGCGCAGTTCGGCCAGCGAATCGCCCAGGCGCGTGCCGCCCGCGAAGTCGTCGATGGCGGCACCGGCCGCGGCCAGCATCGCGTCGCTGTCGGCAATGCGGAAGGCCGGCGTCAGGTCGGTGAGCCGCGTGCCGAAGGCGAACACGTCGCGTCGGCCTGCATGCCGCGTGGCCGCATGCAGAAAGGCCAGCAGCAGCCGCGCATAGCGCTCCATCGAGCCCGACACGTCGACCAGCACGAGCAGCGGCAGGGGTTGAGGACGGCGCGCCAGCCGCGGCAGCTGCAGCAGCTCGCCGCCGTTGCGCGCGGCCGCATGCAGCACGCCGGGCCAGTGGATGCGCGCGCGCGATGCACCGCCGGCGGCCACCCGCAAGCGACGCGACGGCAGCGACGGGATGGGAAGCGCGACGTCGCGGGCCAGCCGCTCGACCAGCCGGTACTCGGCAGCGCCGAGGGCGTTGAAGTCGGCGTGCTGGAGACGCTGGAAGTCGCTCGCGGTCATGGCCGCATCGAACTCGACCTCGCGCTCGTCCTGCGCGGCAGGCCCGGGCGGGCGCGGCGCCGAGAGCGCCTCGCGCACACGCGGACGACGCTTCGACGGCTCCATCTTTCCTTCCGCGCTGGGCAGCATCTGCGCGAGCATCTTGTTGGCGAGTTCGGGGTCGCGGAACCAGGCGTCGAAGAGTTCGCGGAATACCGGCCGGTCCTGTTCGCGGCTGACCATCACCGACTCGATCGCGGCCGCCAGATCGTCGCGGCGGTCCACGCCGACGAGCAGCGCGGCCTCGGTCGCGAGCGCGATGCGGGCTGCATCGGTCGGCACGCCGGCACGACGCAGCGCGCGGCCGAAGCCGGCGATGTTGCCGGCCATCTTCCCCCGTCGCGCATCGCCGAGCACTGTGTTCATGCAGCCGACGCGTCGATGTTGAGCACGTCCGCGGCCAGGCTGCGTGTGAGCGCCGCCACGTCGTCGCGCTGCTTGAACAGGATGCCGGCCGTGTCGGCGGCGACCTCGGGGTCGAGCACCAGCGTGTCGAGTGCGACCAGCGCGCGTGCCCATTCGACGCTCTCCGCAATGCCGGGCGCACGCTGGAACGCATTGGCGAAAGGCGCACTGCGCAGCGTGCCGACGAAGGCCGCCACCTGCGCCGACAGCGCGTCGCCGGCCTCCGGCACCTGCGCGCGGACGATCGCGAGCTCGCGATCGCGCTCGGGGTAATCGAGCCAGTGGTACAGGCAGCGGCGCTTGACCGCATCGTTCAGGTCCCGCGTGCGGTTGCTCGTGAGGATGGTCACCGGCGGCACGACCGCGCGCACGGTGCCGAGCTCGGGAATGCTCACCTGGTACTCGCCGAGGTACTCCAGCAGGAAGGCCTCGAAGGGTTCGTCGGCGCGGTCGACCTCGTCGATCAGCAGCACGGCGCCGGGTGCAGGCGTCTGCAGCGCCTGCAGCAGCGGACGGCGGATCAGGTAGCGCGGCTGGTAGACCTCCGATTCGACATCGCGCGTCGGCGACGCCATCGCGCCCTGCGCTTCGGCAGCGCGCATGTGCAGCAGCTGGGCCGCATAGTTCCACTCGTAGAGCGCCTCGCGCTGCTCGAGGCCGTCGTAGCACTGCAGGCGCAGAAGCTCGCGTTGCAAGGCTTTCGACAGCGCCTTGGCCAGCTCGGTCTTGCCGACGCCAGGCTCGCCTTCGAGCAGCAAAGGACGCTGCAGCTTGAGTGCGAGGAACACGGCCGTCGCCAGGCGGCGGTCGGCAAAGTAACCGGCTTCCTCCAGCCCGGCAACAAGCGAATCGATGGTCGAGAAGATCATGGCGAAGGGTAATGCAGGCACGGCGGCGATGCCCGGCGCATCGCCGGAAGCAGCGCAGCGCTCGCCATGCGGCGAGGTCGAAGGCCTCAGCCCAGCGCCGTGCGAACCGCGCGCTGCGTCAGCACGCTGATCAGGTTCGCCCGGTAGGCGGCCGACGCATGCAGGTCGGCATTCAGGTCGCCTGCGTCGATCTTCACGCCGGCCGCGGCCTCGGGCGTGAAGCTCTGGCTCAGCGCCGCTTCCAGCCCCGCGTGCCTGAACACGCCGTTGCCCGCGCCCGTGATCGCCACGCGCACGCCGTCCGCATACTGCGCGAGGAACACGCCGACCAGCGGGAAGTGCGAAGCCTTCTGCCGCAGCTTCTCGTAGTGCGCGCGCTGCGGCAGCGGAAAGCGGAATGCCGTGATCAGCTCGCCCTCTTCCAGCGCGGTGCTGAATAGCCCGAGGAAGAAGTCGTCGGCCGCGATCTCGCGCCGGTTGGTGATGACGGTCGCGCCCGAAGCCAGCACGGCGCTCGGATAGCAGGCCGCCGGATCGTTGTTGGCGACAGAGCCGCCGATGGTGCCCATGGCGCGCACCTGGCGGTCGCCGATGCGCGATGCGAGATCGGCCAGCGCCGGATAGGCCGACTTGACCTGGTCGCTGTTCGCGACATCGAGGTGCCTCGACATCGCGCCGATGACCAGCGCATCGCCTTCACGGCGGATGCCGGTCAGCGCGGAGATGAGCGCGAGGTCGACCAGCTGCTCGGGTGCGGACAGGCGCAGTTTCATCGACGCCAACAGCGTCTGGCCGCCGGCCAGCGGCTTGGCACCGGCCGCAGCCAGCGCGGCTGCGTCGTCGACCGTGGTCGGGCGTTCGAGTGTGAAGGGGTACATGGTGAAGTCCTTGCGCGTTCGTTCGGTAGGTGCCCGTTGGGACGTTCGTTGGCGCGGCTCAAGCCGCCGGCCGGCCTTGCGTGCTGGCGGCCAGCGACGGCGTCTGCGGTTCCTGCATCGGGCTCGTGTGGCCGGTCTGCATCGCCTCCCACACGCGGTGCGGCGACGCAGGCATGTCGAAGTCGCGCACGCCGAGCGGCCGCAGCGCATCGAGCACCGCATTGATCACCGCTGGCGGCGAGCCGATCGCGCCAGCCTCGCCGCAGCCTTTCGTGCCCAGCGGGTTGTGGGTACAGGGCGTGCTCAGCGTGTCGAGCCGGAACTGCGGGAAATCCGCGGCGCGCGGCATCGCGTAGTCCATGAAGCTGCCGGTCAGCAACTGTCCCGTTTCGTCGTACACGCAGTTCTCCATCAGCGCCTGGCCGATGCCCTGCACCAGCCCGCCATGCACCTGGCCCTCGACGATCATCGGATTGATGATGGTGCCGAAGTCGTCCACCGCGGTGAAGCGGTCGACCTTGACCTCGCCGGTCTGCCGGTCGATCTCAACCTCGCAGATGTAGGTGCCGGCCGGGTAGGTGAAGTTGGTCGGGTCGTAGAACGCGGTCTCGTTCAGGCCGGGCTCCAGCTTGTCGAGCGGGTAGTTGTGCGGCACGTAGGCCGTCAGCGCCACCTGGCCGAACGGTATCTTCTTGTCGGTGCCGCGCACGGTGAACTCGCCGTTGGCGAAGTCGATGTCGGCGTCGCTGGCCTCCATCAGGTGCGCCGCGATCTTCTTGGCCTTGGTCTCGATCTTGTCGAGCGCCCGCATGATCGCCGCGCCGCCGACCGAGATCGAGCGCGAACCGTAGGTGCCCATGCCGAACGGAATGCGGCCGGTGTCGCCATGCACGATGTCGACCGCCTCGACCGCGATTCCCAGCCGCGCCGCAACCACTTGCGCGAAGGTCGTCTCGTGGCCCTGGCCGTGGCTGTGCGAGCCGGTGAACACGGTCACGCTGCCGGTCGGATGCACGCGCACTTCGCCCGCCTCGAACAACCCGGCGCGCGCACCGAGCGCACCCGCGACGTTCGAAGGCGCCAGCCCGCAGGCCTCGATGTAGCTCGAATAGCCGATGCCGCGCAGCTTGCCTTTCTTCGCACTCTCGGCCTGGCGTGCGGCGAACCCGTCGACCTCGGCCAGTTCGTTGGCGCGCTTGAGCAGCGCCGGGAAATCGCCGGTGTCGTACTGCAGCGCCACCGGCGTCTGGTACGGGAAGCTGGAGATGAAGTTGCGTCGGCGGATCTCGTCCTGCGCAAGGTTCAGTTCCCAGGCGCAGCGCGTGACCAGCCGCTCCAGCAGGTAGGTCGCTTCGGGCCGGCCGGCACCGCGGTAGGCGTCGACCGGCGCGGTGTTGGTGAACCAGGCATCGACCTCGACGTAGATCTGCGGCGTGGCGTACTGGCCGGCCAGCAGCGTGGCGTACAGGATGGTCGGGATCGCGGTCGAGAAGGTCGACAGGTAGGCGCCCAGATTGGCATCGGTGTGCACGCGCATCGCGAGGAACTTGCCGTCCTTGTCCATCGCCATCTCGGCATGGCTCACGTGGTCGCGGCCGTGCGCGTCGCTCAAAAAGCACTCGGAGCGCTCGCCGGTCCACTTGATGCTGCGGTTGAGCTGCTTCGCGGCCCAGGTCAGCGCCACGTCCTCGGCATAGAGATAGATCTTCGAGCCGAAGCCGCCGCCGACGTCCGGCGCGATCACGCGCACCTTGTGCTCCGGCAGCCCCAGCACGAAGGCCGTCATCAGCAGCCGTTCGACGTGCGGGTTCTGGTTCGACACGTACAGCGTGTATTCCTCGCTCGCCCGGTTGTAGTTGCCGATGGCGACACGCGGCTCGATCGGGTTCGGGATCAGCCGGTTGTTGACGAGGTCGAGCTTCGTGACGTGGGCCGCGTTGGCGAAGGCCGCATCGGTCTGCGCCTTGTCGCCGAGCGTCCACTTGTAGCACTGGTTGTCGGGCGCCTCGTCGTGGATGGTCACGCCGCCCTGCTTCTTCGCGGCGTCGCCGACGGCCACCAGCGCGGGCAGCACGTCGTAGTCGACCACCACCGCCTCGGCCGCGTTCCTGGCCTGCTCGACGGTCTCGGCCACGACCATCGCCACGTGGTCGCCGACGTAGCGCACCTTGTGGATCGCAAGGATCGGATGCATCGGCTCCTTCATCGGCGTGCCGTCGGGGTTGTTGATCAGCCAGCCGCAAGGCAGGCCGCCCATCTTCCCTTCGATGTCCTTGCCGCTGAAGATGCCGATCACGCCCGGCATCGCGGAAGCGGCCGAGGTGTCGACGGACTTGACGACCGCATGCGCATGCGGCGACCGCACGAACACGGCATGGCTCTGCGCGGCCATGGTGACGTCGTCGGTGTACTGGCCGGCGCCGGTCAGGAAGCGGAGATCCTCCTTCCGGCGGATCGACTCACCGATGTGCGGGAGCTTGGCGAAATCGGGTGCACCCATGGCGTGCTCCTCAAGCCGCCGTGGCGGTGGTGGCGGGCGCCGATCCGGCGGCCATGGCCTTGCCGCCCATCTGCACCGCCTTCACGATGTTCTGGTAGCCGGTGCAACGGCACAGGTTGCCATCGAGCAGCGCGCGCACCTCGGCCTCGTCGGCGCCGGGATGGTAGGTGCACAGGTCGATGGCGCTCATGACCATGCCAGGCGTACAGAAGCCGCATTGCAGGCCGTGGCATTCCTTGAAGGCCGCCTGCATCGGATGCAGCGTGCCGTCGGGCTGGGCGATGCCTTCGATCGTCGTGATGGCGGCACCTTCGACCTGCCCGACCAGCACATTGCATGACTTGATCGCGCGACCATCGAGGTGCACCGTGCAGGCGCCGCACTGGGCCGTGTCGCAACCGACGTGGGTACCGGTGAGGTGCAGGTGCTCGCGGATCGCGTGCACGAGAAAGGTGTTGGGCGGTGCGTCGACCGTGACCGCGCGGCCGTTGACCGTGAACTGGACCTGCATGTGGCTGTCTCCGTGAGGTGGATGGCTGATTGAGGCAACTGGCATCTTCGGCGACACCGGGCCGGTTCGCCATCCTAGGCAAAACCCTAGAAACCTGCACGGCACCCTCTGCGAACGCGCGGCCTACCAGGGATTGGGACCTTCCGAGCTGGAGAAGCCGCCGGTTGGACCGTCGTCGTCGCAAACACAAAGTCCGGATCGCTGTTGAAGGTCAGCGATCCGAGCCCGCTCGACACGTTGACGATGCGCCCCGATGCAGACCGGCGCAGCAACGCCAGCATGGCCTGCGTGACCGCCAGCGGGCCGAAGAAGTTGATCTCCATCACACGCCGCACCGCCGCGATGTCGGCCTTGCCGGGCGGGCCATCGGCCGGGTCGGCGATGCCCGCATTGTTGACGAGCACGTCCAACCGGCCACCTGCCGCGCCAATGACAGCGCAGGCCGCCCGCAGCGTGTCGGCGCGTGCGACATCGAGCTCGAGGAAACGCACGTCGCCGTCCGCCGCGCGCAGTTGCGCGGCAGCAGCCTCACCCAGCGCAGGATTGCGCGCGCCCAGGAAGACGCCACGCCAGGCCCGCTCGGCCGTCACGGTCGACGCCATTTTCGAAGCCACCTTTCAGGTTCTGCTGAGCGACGGCCTGCACCGCCTGACCACGACGCGCGTCGCCAGGCCGGCACCCTCGCATCGCAGCAGCCTGAACGCAGACCGCCGCGCTCAGCCCGGCAATGCCACCACGACCGCCGATTCGTCCACGATCGCGGTCACGCGCTGGCGCGTGCGCAAGCCGGTTCCGCTGGGAGAAAAGCCCACGATCTGCAGGCCGTCCCCAAGCGCGACCGCGAGTTCGTCGCCGCTCTCGCCGCGCGCCGCGGCGGCCACTGTGCCGGTCAGGCGGTTGTCGAATGTCGTCGACACCGGGACGACGCGCTCCACACGCACGGCGGTCGCCTTGCACAGCGCGATGGCCGTCATGCCAGGCTGTAGACCGAGCAATTCGACGCTCTCCTGCGTCACACGCGCAGCGATGCGTCCTGCGGCACCCAGCCGCATCGCGACGCGCACGATGCGCCCTGCGGACGTCAAGGACTCGATGACGACCGGCAACTGGTTGCGCATGCTGGTGCGCACCGCCAACCGCGCCATCGTGGCGTCGATGCCAGCCGCAACCGCCGCATCGGCGGCGCCCTCGCGCGCCACCCAGCGTGCATGCACGTCCTGCCGCGCCGCATCGAGCGCCTCCGCCAGCTCGAGCAGATGAAGCCCGTGCGCGGTGAGCAGCGCACCGCCGCCGCCAGAGCCGCCCACCGCGCGCTCGACCAGCGGCACGCCCGCCAGATTGGTAAGCGTATCGATCGCCTGCCACGCCGCCTTGTAGCTCACGCCGGCATCGCGCGCGGCCTGGGAGATGCTGCCGCTCAGCGCGATGCCGCGCAGCAGTTCGATGCGCTTGTCGGCCGGCGCGTGACCGAGAGCGTCGATGAAACGGGGCATGGGCATGTATCGATTCTGCAATGCACGTTCCAACCGCGCATGCCCGGGAGTCCGAGGGGATTTGTATCCGGTTGCTATCATTTCGCTATTCCATTCATGAATAGCGAAATCGAAGGACGCAAGATGAAGACTTCCCTGCGTTGGCTGCGTGCAGGTGCCTTGTTCGCAGCACTGGCATTGAGCGGTGCACTGCATGCGCAGGAGATCGTGGTGTCGGCTGCCGCCAGCCTGACGAACGCTTTCCAGGCCGTCGGCCAGGCCTTCGAAAAGACCCATCCGGGAACCAGGGTCACCTTCAACTTCGCGGCCTCGGGCGCACTGCTTGCACAGATGCAGCAAGGCGCGCCGGTCGACGTGTTCGCATCGGCCGACCAGGACACGATGAACCGCGCGGCCACCGCCAAGCTGCTGGCCGACGGCACGCGCGCCGACTTCGTGCAGAACACGCTGGTGCTGATCGTGCCGGCCGTCGGCGGCCAGTCGCCGCAGAAGCTGGCCGACCTCGCAGGCGCCGGCTACAAGCGCATCTCGACCGGCACGCCGGCATCGGTGCCGGTGGGCCGCTACACGATGCAGGCGGTCGAACAGGCCGGCCTCACCTCCGCACTGGACGGCAAGTGGATCTACGGCGAGAGCGTGCGCCAGGTGCTCAACTACGTCGCACGCGGCGAAGTGGATGCAGGCTTCGTCTACCGCACCGACGCGATGATCGAGCGCGACAAGACCCGCATCGCGCTGACCGTGCCGACCACCACCGCCGTCACCTACCCGATCGCCCAGCTCGCGGCGAGCAAGAACGCGGCGACGGCCAAGGACTTCATCGCCTTCGTGCGCGGCACATCGGGGCAGGAGATCCTCGACGGCTTCGGTTTCTCGAAACCCTGACCGCAAGCCCCCCTTGCTCACGCCGCTCTGGCTCACGCTCAAGGTCGCGCTCCTCGCCACGCTGCTGTCCGGCGCGGCGGGCATTGCGCTCGCGTGGTGGATGTCGCGCCGGCGCTTCGCTGGCCAGGACGTTGCAGATGCCTTTCTCATGCTCCCGATGGTGCTGCCACCGACGGTGCTGGGCTACTACCTGATCGTGCTGATCGGCCGCAACGGCGTGCTCGGCCAATACCTCGACCGCTGGTTCGGCATCAACCTGATGTTCACCTGGCAAGGCGCGGTGATCGCTGCATCGGTGGTGTCGCTGCCGCTCATCTACAAGGCTGCGCGCGCGGCCTTCGAGGAAGTGGACGGCCGCCTCACGCATGCGGCGCGCACGCTGGGCGCGGGCGAGTTCGAGGTGTTCCTGCGCATCTCGCTGCCGCTCGCGGTGCGCGGCATCGCGGCGGGCCTGATGCTGTCCTTCGCGCGCGCCATGGGCGAGTTCGGCGCCACGCTGATGATCGCCGGCAACCTGCCGGGCAAGACGCAGACGCTGTCGATCGCGGTGTATGACGCAGTGCAGGCCGGCCATGACGACCAGGCGCTGTGGCTCACGCTGCTGATCTCGGTCGTCTGCATGACGGTGCTGGTGGTTTCGGGCCGGCTGCTGCAGGCACGGCATTGAACGCGATGACGCCCGTTCTCGACATTCACGTGCGGCTCGCGCTGCAATCCACCGGCCGGCGTTTCGAGCTGGACGCGCAGTTCACGTCGAACGCGGCGCGCACGGCCCTGATGGGCGCCTCCGGCTCGGGCAAGTCGACGGTGCT
>CAIQMJ010000236.1 GCA_903872875.1 uncultured Variovorax sp. | reverse complement strand
GGCAAGATCGAAGCCGGCGAGAGCGTCGAGCAGGCGTTGAGGCGTGAGCTGGAGGAAGAACTCGGTATCACGATCGCGGGTGCCGAGGTCTGGAAGATCACGGAGCACGACTATCCCCACGCGCTCGTGCGGCTGCACTGGTGCAAGGTGCGATCGTGGTCAGGGGCGTTCGAGATGCGTGAAGGCCAGGCGATGTGCTGGCAGCGCCTGCCGCTCGATGTCACACCGGTGCTTCCGGGTGCCATGCCGGTGCTGGCCTGGCTTGCAGAGGAGCGCGGCGTGTCGGAATACCTCAAGCCAACTGCCTGAGCGGCGCCGTTTCATTGCATCTTCGGGTCGCCGAAGGGCTCATCGTCTGGCGGCGTTTCTGCGGGCATGCGGAATTCTTCATTGGCCCATGCGCCGAGGTCGATGCCCTTGCAGCGCGCGCTGCAGAACGGCCGATAGGGATTGCTGGCGGCGTACACGCTGTCCTGACCGCAGGCTGGGCAGCGGACGATCCGCTCTCCGATGTCATTCACGGGGCTCATGGCTCATCTCCGCATTTCAGGCGGGCATTGTCTCGCTGACATTCTTTCCCGCATCGGCATCCAGTGTCTTTGCTCGTCTGACGGCCTACGCGCACAACGTGAGCTCGAAAGGCGTGTCTTCCGCACTGGGTTGCAGTCGATCGTCGGCGCCGTGTCGCATGAGTCGGACGGAAACCATCAGACGGTTGCCGCTGATCTCGGGAATCAAACCAAGGCTTGGGTCGATGCGAAGCCGCAGCAGCTGGAAGCTGCGTCCCTGCGGAAGATTCTGCTGGAACTGCCCTGATGTGGCCATGACTTTGTACGGCACGTCGGAGTCGCGCAGCAGCTTGAGCAGCACGTAGATCGACTCCGCCAGCGGCGCAAGTGTCGCCGACCAACGTTCGAGATCGCGGCGCCGGTCCGCTGGAAGATGGTTCTGCCATGCGTGGTATGCCGGCAGGTCGAACTCGCAAGTGCCGCCGGGAATGCCTGCACGACTGCGGATCCCCATCAGCCACTCGTTCTCGGTGAGGGCCTGGCCGGATTTTCCCGATACCGCGTTCAGCGCCGCGAACTTGCGCTCCAGCTGAGCCACGATGTTGTCGAGCGCTGCCTCCGAAATAGCCGGATTGCCGCGATAACTGTTGAAGACGTTCTTGTGCTTGTCGAGATCACGCATGACGTCCGACTTGAGATCGGCGCGCGCAGCAACATCCATGATCTCGAAGATCGTGATCAGTGCGTAGTGATGCGACAGTGCGGATTCTGAGGGAACGAGCTCGCCGAGACGGCGAAACAGGTGTTCGAGCCTCAAATAGGTCCGAATGCGCTCGTTGAATGGGTACTCGTAAAGAATCACGCGGGAAGGTTTCCTGTCGCAGCAATCATAGTGTCAGCAGCCATCGAACAGGCTTCGAACTACGTCACGTAACGCTTGCAACATGAAGCGTAGCTGAATTTTCTCCAGGTTCCGAGCCCGCATCAGGCTCAGCGGAAACTATTGGACGACCCAATGCTTCCAGAGGCTGCGTATTTCGTCATCCAACGCCTCGAGCGTCAGGGACTCGTTGTAGATGACGGCGTCCGCTGCCGCCCGTCGGGCGTTGCGTCTGGCTTGCTGTGCAATCACCGCGCGCACCGCATCGGGCTGCCAACCCGAGCGTGCAATCACGCGCTGCAACTGGGTCTCCTCCGAGGCGTCCACGATCAATACGCGATCCACGATTGCGCGCCATCGTCTGGATTCGACCAGCAGCGGTACGTCGAACACGATGACCGGGCTCGAAGCCACGGCAGCAGCGGCTTTGCGTTCGCATTCGGCGCCGATCAGAGGATGCAGGATCGACTCCAGCACGCGTTTGGCGCTCGGGTCGGCGAAGACTACGCTGCGCATATAGGCGCGATCCATGCTGCCATCGGGAGCGATGGCAGCGGCGCCGAAGGCCGCCTCTATCGCCGGGATCGCCGCGCCCTGCGGCAGCGTGATGGCGCGCGCGATGGCGTCGGTGTCCACAAGCGCTGCACCTCGGCGCACAAGCAGGGCGGCGACCGTGCTCTTGCCGCTGCCGATGCCGCCCGTCAGTCCGATTCGGAGTGCCTGAGCCACGGTCATTCTTTCTGTCAAAGCCCCACGGTGCGAAGTATCACCTCGGGACCGAACAGCATGGCGGTGAATCCGGCTCCTGCGAGAAAGGGGCCGAAGGGGATGTAGCCGCCGTCGCGCAGTCTGTTCGTCAGCTTCAGCGCCAGACCGACCACCACGCCGATCAACGAAGCCATCAGGATGATCGGCACAAGAGCCTGCCAGCCGAACCATGCGCCGAAGGCGGCGAAAAGCTTGAAGTCACCATAACCCATGCCCTCCTTGCCGGTTGCAAGCTTGAAGAGCCAGTAAACCGACCACAGCGACACATAGCCTGAAGCTGCGCCCCACACGGAACTTTGCAACGTGACGTGCGTGACGCTGGTCGCTGCGGCAAGCAGGCCCGCCCAGAGCAGCGGCAGCGTGATGTCGTCTGGCAGCAGTGTCGTGTCCCAATCGATCAACGCCAACGTCAGGAGCGCCGCCGAGAATCCGCACCAGGCGAGCGCGCCGGCTTGTCCCGGCGCGCGCCAGACACACCATGCAAACAGCGCTGCTGTCGCGAGTTCGACCGCCGGATATCGCGGGCTGATCCGCACCCTGCAGGATGCGCAGCGACCGCGCAGAAAAACGTAGCTCAGTACGGGAATGTTCTCGTGCCAGCGGATGAGATGTCCGCAATCCGGGCAGCGCGAGCGCGGTGTCATCAGATTGAAGGCCTTTTCCACTTCGGGTTCTGCGGTGTCGCCACCCGAGCAATCGGTTGCCCACTGCCTTTCGAGCATCAGCGGCAGCCGGTGGATCACGACGTTCAGGAAGCTGCCGATCAGCAGCCCAAGGATGCCAGCCAGCGCAGCGGCCAACCCGTGGGAAAACGGCATCAGACAACCTGTCCGAGCTTGAAGATGGGCAGGTACATCGAGACCACGATCCCGCCGATGATGATGCCAAGGAACACGATGATGACCGGCTCCATCAAGCTGGAAAGCCCGGCGACCATGTCGTCGACCTCCGCTTCGTAGAAGTCGGCCGCCTTGCCAAGCATGTGGTCGATCGAACCCGATTCCTCGCCGATTGCCGCCATCTGCAGCACCATCGATGGGAATAGGTTGGTGTTGCCCATCGCCGCCGTGAGGCTGGTGCCGCTGGAAACTTCCTGCTGCACCTTCGCGGTGGCGTCGGCGTAGACCGAATTCCCCGCGGCCCCACCCACGGAGTCGAGCGCCTCGACCAAGGGCACGCCCGCGGCGAACATCGTGGCCAGCGTGCGAGTCCAGCGCGCTATGCAGGATTTGTCGATGAGCGTGCCGAATACGGGCAGGCGCAGCAGCAGGCGGTCCATGGTCCGCTGCATGCGCGCGTTGCGCTTCCATGATCGGAAGAACACATACAGGCTGCCGACAGCGAAGCCCAGGATCAGCCACCAATAGGCCACAAAGTAGTCGCTCGCCGCCATCACGAAGAGTGTCGGCGCCGGGAGATCGGCACCGAACGACGAGAACACCTGCTTGAACGCAGGAATGACGAAGATCATGATGATCGCGACCACCACGAAGGCCACGACGACCACCGAGCTCGGATACATGAGCGCCGACTTGATCTTCGACTTGATGGCCTCGGTCTTCTCCATGTAAGTGGCAAGTCGATCGAGCAGATCCTCCAGGATACCCGCCGCCTCGCCGGCTTCGACGAGGTTGCAGTACAGGGCATTGAAATGCCTGGGAAATTTGCGGAAGGCAGCAGACAGCGAGGTACCAGTCTCGACGTCGCCTCGAACGCCATTGAGAAGCCTCGCCACATTCGGATTGGCGTTGCCGCGGCCGACGATGTCAAAGGACTGCAGGAGCGGGACGCCCGCCTTCATCATGGTGGCCAGCTGCCGCGTGAAGATCGCGATGTCCTTGGGCTTGATTGCACGGCCCGTACGCATGCGCCTCTTCTTGATCTTCGACACAAGAACGCCTTGGCGACGCAGCGCGGCCTGCACCTGATTCTCACCCGCGGCGCGCACTTCGCCACGCAGTTGCTTGCCGGTGCGATCCTTGCCTTCCCACTCGAAGACATGCTCCTTGAGCATCCGACCTTGTGCTGCACTTGCCATGGACTTCTGCACTCCCGGTCTACTCGTTGGTAACGGCCACGACTTCTTCGAGCGATGTCAGCCCTTGGATGACCTTGCGCAACCCGGCCTGGCGCAGCGAGCGCACGCCTTCGGCTTCGGACTGTCGTGCGATGTCGCTTGCGCTGCCGTCCCGCAAAATGATCTTCTGAATTTCTTCACTGATCGGCATGACCTGATAGATGCCGATGCGCCCTTTGTAGCCGCCGTTGCAGGCCGCACAGCCGACAGGCCGATAGGGCTGCCATGTGCCGTCGAGATCGGCCGACTCGAAGCCGGCCTCCAGCAGCACCTGTCGCGGAACGTCGACTCGCTCCCGGCAGAGGGCGCACAGCCGTCGCACCAGGCGCTGTGCGGTGATCAGGATCACGCTCGATGCGATGTTGAACGGGGCGATGCCCATGTGGCGCATGCGTGTGAGCGTGGTCGGCGCATCGTTGGTGTGCAGCGTCGATAGCACCAGATGGCCCGTCTGGGCGGCCTTGATGGAGATGTCGGCCGTCTCGACGTCTCTGATCTCCCCGACCATGATGATGTCGGGATCCTGCCGCAGGAAGGCACGCAGCGCCGTCGCGAACGTCAGGCCCGCTCGCTCGTTGACATTGACCTGGTTCACACCGGGGAGGTTGATCTCGGATGGGTCTTCTGCCGTTGCGATGTTCACACCCGGCTTGTTCAGAAGATGCAGGCAGGTATAGAGCGAAACCGTCTTCCCGGAACCCGTCGGACCAGTGACCAGCACCATGCCATAAGGCCTCGCTATGGCGGCAAGCAGCCGCGCTTTTTCGATCTCGTCATAGCCCAGCGCGTCAATGCCCAGGCGCGTGGTCCCGGGATCGAGTATTCGGATCACGATCTTTTCACCGAACAGCGTCGGCAGTGTGCTGACACGAAAATCGATCGGCTTGTCCTGGATGATCTTCAGCTTCATCCGGCCGTCCTGCGGCACGCGCTTCTCGGCGATATCGAGCCGGGAAATGACCTTGATGCGTGACGCCAGCTTGTCCTTGATCATCGTCGGCGGACTGGCAATCTCGCGCAGTTCGCCATCGATGCGGAAGCGCACGCGGTAATGATGCTCGTACGGCTCGAAATGGATGTCGGATGCGCGCATGCCGACGGCATCGACCAGCATCTTGCGCAGGAAACGCACGACAGGGGCATCCTCGACGTCGGACATGGCGGCGCTCAGCGTGTCGGATGAAGATTCGAATGCCGTTTCATCGAATTCGAATTCGGTGCCAGCAACGGTGTCGGCCTTGTCGGTTCCGTTGATCGCCGTGGCTTCGACCATGCGGGAAAGTTTGTCGTACTCGGCGATCACCCAATCGACACCCATTTGTGACGCGAACTGGATTTTCTCTGCGGCCTGTTGATCGGACGGGTCGGCGGTTGCAACTAGCAGGCGATTGTTGCGCTTGCTGAGAACGATGATCCGATAAGCTTGGCAAAGCTTTGGATCGAGCAGCCCTTGAGGCAGTTGCCTTGGATCAACGGCATCCAGATCGATCAGTGGCGCGCCGAAGGCGCTGGACAGCGTGTGTGCAAGATCCGCCGCAGACACGGCACCAGTCCCCGTGAGTTCCGCAATGAAGCTGGACCGGTTGCGAACGGATTTTTGATAGAGATCTTCCGCCGTCTTGAGCGCCAATTGACCCGCGGACACAAGCGCACGAGCCAAACCGGGTAAAGCGATAGGCAATGAGCTGGACTTTGCTAGAG
>CAIQMJ010000235.1 GCA_903872875.1 uncultured Variovorax sp. | reverse complement strand
TCGACGAAGCGTGCGATGGTGGCGGCCAGGCGCTTGTTGGCCACGCGGCTGAGCCACGCATGCCTGAACGCCATGTTGGCCAGCATCATCTCCTCGCCGTCATTGGCCTTGGCGGCACGGCGGGCCTGCTGCAGCGCCTTGGTCAGCGCCTTCAGGCCGGCCGCATCGATCGCGCGGGCGACGCTGGCGATGGCGTCGGGCTCGAGCAGGCGGCGCACGTCGAAGATCTCGTGCATGTCTTCCTCGCTGAGCACCGGCGCCACGAAGCCGCGCGTGGTGCCGACCAGATAGCCCTCGTTGACCAGCCGCAGCAGCGCATCGCGCGCCGGCATCCGCGAGGTGCCGTAGGCCGAGGCGACATCGAGATCGAGCAGCCGCTCGTCCGGCTTCAGCGGCAGCTGCTGCAGGCGCAACCGCAGCTCGGCATAGATGCGCTCGCTCAGATTCCCCTCGCGGGACAGCGGCGTGGACAGGGACGTCTTGCGGGAAGTGGCCATGGACTGCGAATCAACTTGCACGAACAAAAGAATACTGTATATAGTTTGCACGAGTTTGGACAGAAAAAGAACGGGTTTGGGGCACCCGACACGTCGAACCCGCAGCCGAAGGCGGCACGGGGGTTGCTATCAGGGCCTGTTGCCGGGCTTTTCCTGCACGCGCCTTCACCAGAGTTCACCAGAGAGATCCACATGAACGAGCCACGCCGCATCGCCATTCCGGACACGCCAGCCGACCTGTCTCTTTCGTCCTCCTTGCCGTCCGTGGCCGCGCACGACGCGCGCCGCCGCGGCCTGCTGCTCGGCGCCGTGTCCGCCGGCCTCGGCGGGCTCATGCCGTGGGAGATGGCCGCCGCACAGGGCGTCGACAAGAACACGCTGTCGATCGCCTACCCGGTCGACATCCCGACCTGGGACCCGGGCGCGAACTCGATCCCGACGATCCAGGGGATCTACCAGACGGTGTTCGACTCGCTGCTGCGCTATTCGCCCGACCTCACGCTGAAGCCGCGCCAGGTCAAGGAATGGAAGTGGCTCGACGACAAGGCGACGCGGCTGGAGATCACGCTGCGCGACGACATCCTGTTCCACGACGGCACGAAGATGACGATGGAGGATGTGCGCTACAGCCTGTCCGAGCGCCCCAAGGCCGACAAGAAGCTGCTGGTCGGCGGCATGCTCAACACGCTGGCGGATGTCGAGATCCAGTCGCCCACGAAGGGCGTGATGGTCTACAGCCGGCCGACGCCGGCAGCGCCGATCTACTTCGGCTTCCTGGCCACCTACATCGTGCCCAAGGCCTACATGACGCAGGTCGGCCCCGAAGGCTTCAACGCCAAGCCGATCGGCGCGGGCCCGTACCGCATGGTCGAACACCAGCGCGGCTCGCGCATCGTGCTGGAAGCCTTCGACAAGTACTGGGGCGGCAAGCCGGCGATCAAGCAGGTGATCTTCCAGATCGTGCCCGAGCCCTCCGCGCGCGTCGCGCTGGTCGAGTCGGGCCGCGCCGGCCTGGGCGTGCAGTTGCCCGTGCGCGAGGTGCAGCGGCTCGCGTCCAAGCCCGGGCTGACGACCAAGATCTATCC
>CAIQMJ010000234.1 GCA_903872875.1 uncultured Variovorax sp. | reverse complement strand
GGTCGCGGCTGGATCGCGCTGGCGCTGACCACCTTCGCGACCTGGCGGCCGGCCCGCGTGCTGCTCGGCGCCTACCTGTTCGGCGGCGTCACGATGCTCGGCTTCCACCTGCAGAACACCGGCGTCGACATCCCGAGCCAGTTCCTGAACATGATGCCGTACGTGGCGACGATCGTCGTGCTGGCATTGATCTCGCGCAACCCCGCCTTCATCCGCGTGAACATGCCGGCGTCGATAGGGAAACCGTTCTACCCCGGCTCATAATCTTTTGTTTCGTTTCGTCTTTCCAGTTTCTCCAGCAACCTGTCCACCGAGGATTTCGACAATGAATGATCTGAACAAGCGTTCCCTTCTCAAGCTGGCAGCCTTGACGGCCGTCGCTTCCGCGGCCCTCGTCGGCTGCGGCAAGAAAGAAGAAGCGGCACCGGCCGCACCTGCTGCACCGGCGCCCGCCGCGGCAGCTGCGCCTGCACCGGCCGCGCCACTGAACGTCGCGTTCGCCTATGTCGGCCCGGTGGGCGACGGCGGCTGGTCCTTCGCGCATGACAACGGCCGCAAGGAACTCGAAAAGGCCCTGGGCGACAAGATCAAGACCACCTTCGTCGAGAGCGTGCCCGAGTCGGCCGATGCCGAACGCGTGTTCCGCGACATGGCGAGCCAGGGCAACAAGCTGATTTTCGGCACCACCTTCGGCTACATGGAGCCGATGCTCAAGGTCGCTGCCGACAACAAGGAAGTCAAGTTCGAGCATGCGACCGGCTACAAGACCGCCGACAACATGCGCACCTATGACAGCCGCACCTACGAAGGCGCGTACATGGCGGGCATCATCGCCGGCGCAATGACCAAGTCGAACACGCTGGGCGTGGTCGGCTCGGTGCCGATTCCCGAAGTGCTGCGCAACATCAACAGCTTCACGCTGGGCGCGCAGTCGGTCAACCCGAAGATCACGACCAAGGTCGTCTGGGTGAACGAATGGTTCAGCCCGCCGAAGGAAACCGAAGCCGCGACCGCGCTGATCAACGGCGGCGCCGACGTGCTGTTCCAGAACACCGACTCGCCGGCCGTGCTGAAGACCGCGCAGGAAAAAGGCAAGCGCGCGTTCGGCTGGGATTCGGACATGACGGCCTACGGCCCGAAGGCCCATCTGGCTTCGTCGGTCATCAACTGGGGTCCGTACTACATCAAGACCACGCAGGACGCGCTGGACGGCAAGTGGACGACCGGCCAGAGCTGGTGGGGCGTGAAGGAAGGCGCGATCGACATCGTCTCGATCGCCGAGGACGTGCCGGCCGACATCAAGACCAAGGTCGAGACCGTCAAGGCCGGCCTGAAGGACGGCAGCTTCTCGATCTGGAAGGGCCCGATCGTCGGCCAGGACGGCAAGGAAGTCGTGGCTGCCGGCGCAGTGGCCGACGACAAGTTCCTGTCGGGCGTGAACTTCTACGTCAAGGGCGTGGATGGCAAGGTGCCCGGCGGCGACAAGAAATAAGCCCCCGGCTCTTCACGCGCTTTGCGCGTGCAATTCGCCACCCCCCGAGGGGGAGGCGCAGCCGCCGTGGGGTGGCCCGGCGGCGGC
>CAIQMJ010000233.1 GCA_903872875.1 uncultured Variovorax sp. | reverse complement strand
GTCGGCCTGTCGCGCCAGCTCTACGGCCTGACCATCGCGACCGAGCGCAGCGAGCACCGGATGATGGAGACTTGGCATCCGCTGGGCGTGGTCGGCGTGATCTCGGCCTTCAACTTCCCTGTCGCCGTCTGGTCATGGAACGCGACGCTCGCGCTGGTCTGCGGCGACGCCGTGGTCTGGAAGCCGTCCGAGAAGACGCCGCTGACCGCGCTCGCCACGCATGCGATCGCGCAGCGCGCCATCGCACGCTTCGGCAGCGATGCGCCGGCTGGCCTGCTCGAGCTGCTCATCGGCCCGCGCGAGATCGGCGAAGTGCTGGTCGACGACCACCGCGTCCCGGTGCTGTCGGCCACCGGATCGACCGCGATGGGCCGCCAGGTCGCCCCACGCCTGGCCGCGCGCTTTGCGCGGGCGATCCTCGAGCTGGGCGGCAACAACGCGGCGATCGTTGCGCCCTCGGCCGATCTGGACCTCGCGCTGCGCGGCATCGCCTTCGCTGCCATGGGCACGGCCGGCCAGCGCTGCACCACGCTGCGCCGGCTGTTCGTGCACGACAGCGTCTACGACACGCTGGTGCCGAAGCTCGCCAAGGTCTACGGCAAGGTGCAGGTCGGCGATCCGCGCATGCCGGGCACGCTGGTCGGGCCACTGATCGACCGCGCGGCCTTCGAGGCCATGCAGGCGGCGCTGGCGGAAAGCCGTGCCGCCGGCGCCACGGTGCACGGCGGCGAACGCGTCGACGGCATCGCGGGCAGCGACGCCTGGTATGCGCGGCCCGCGCTGGTCGAGCTGGCCGCGCACGCCGGTCCGGTGCTGCGCGAGACCTTCGCACCGATCCTCTACGTGCTGCGCTACCGCGACTTCGACGAGGCGATGGCCTGGCACAACGCGGTGGGCGCGGGGCTGTCATCGTCGATCTTCACGCTGGACATGCGCGAGGCCGAGCGCTTCATGTCGAGCGCCGGCTCGGACTGCGGCATTGCCAACGTCAACATCGGCCCGAGCGGCGCAGAGATCGGCGGCGCATTCGGCGGCGAGAAGGAAACCGGCGGCGGCCGCGAAGCGGGCTCGGACGCCTGGAAGGCCTACATGCGCCGCGCGACCAACACCATCAACTACTCGAACACCCTGCCGCTCGCACAGGGCGTGGTGTTCGATGTGCAGGACTGACGCGATGACGACCTCCACCCCTACCAACACTTCCGACGCTTCCAACACCGCCACGGCGACCCGCACCGGCGGCCGGATCCTTGTCGACCAGCTCGTGCTGCATGGCGTGCAGCAGCTCTTCTGCGTGCCCGGCGAGAGCTTCCTGGCCGTGCTCGACGCGCTGCACGACGCATCGATCGCCGTCACGGTCTGCCGCCAGGAAGGCGGCGCGGCCATGATGGCCGAGGCCCAGGGCAAGCTCACCGGACGCCCGGGCGTCTGCTTCGTCACGCGCGGCCCCGGCGCGACCAATGCGGCGGCCGGCGTGCACATCGCCCACCAGGACTCGACGCCGCTGCTGCTCTTCGTGGGCCAGGTCGCGCGCGAGGCGCTCGGGCGCGAGGCCTTCCAGGAACTCGACTACGGCGCGGTCTTCGGCACCATGGCCAAGTGGGTGGTGCAGATCGACGACCCGAAGCGGCTGCCCGAGCTGGTGTCGCGCGCCTTCCACGTCGCCATGTCGGGCCGGCCGGGACCGGTGGTCATCGCCCTGCCCGAAGACATGCTGACCGAGGCCGCAGCGGTCGCCGACGCGCTGCCTTGCGCCGTTACCGAAACCCATCCCGGCGCGGCGCCGCTGGCCGAATTGCAGCAGCGCCTGGCCGCGGCCGAACGGCCGGTGATGGTGCTCGGCGGCAGCCGCTGGTCCGAAGCCGCGACGCAGCAGATCGCCGCGTTCGCCGAGGCCTTCTCGTTGCCGGTGTATTGCTCGTTCCGCCGCCAGATGCTGTTCAGCGCCGAGCACGCCTGCTACGCCGGCGACCTCGGCCTGGGCGCGAACCCGAAGCTGCTCGCACGCGTGCGCGACGCCGACCTGATCCTGCTGGTCGGCGGACGGCTGTCGGAGGTGCCGTCCCAGGGCTACGAACTGTTGGACATCCCGACGCCGCGGCAGGCGCTGGTCCACGTGCACGCCGATGCGGACGAACTCGGCAAGCTGTACCGCGCGGCGCTGCCGATGCACGCCACGCCGCAGGCTTTCGCCGAAGCGGTCGCAACGCTGCGTCCGGCGACGCCGCCGGCCTGGCGATCGGAGACGGCACAGGCACGCGCGGACTTCCTGGCCTGGAGCGATCCGGCGCCGATCCGCATCCCCGGCCCGCTGCAGATGGGCGAGGTCATGGCGCACCTGCGCGAGGTGCTGCCGGCCGACACGATCTTCTGCAACGGCGCAGGCAACTTCGCGACCTGGGTGCACCGCTTCTGGCCGTTCCGCGCCTTCGCGAGCCAGCTCGCACCGACCAGCGGCTCGATGGGCTACGGCCTGCCCGCGGGCGTGGGCGCCAAGCGCCTGTGGCCGCAGCGCGAGGTGGTGGTGTTCGCGGGCGACGGCGACTTCCTGATGCATGGCCAGGAGTTCGCGACCGCCGTGCAGTACGGCCTGCCCATCATCGTCGTGCTGCTCGACAACGCCATGTACGGCACGATCCGCATGCACCAGGAGCGTCACTACCCCGGCCGCATCAGCGCCACTCAGTTGAAGAATCCGGATTTCCGCGGCTATGCGGATGTCTTCGGCGGCCACGGCGAGCGGGTGGAGCGCACCGAGGAATTCG
>CAIQMJ010000232.1 GCA_903872875.1 uncultured Variovorax sp. | reverse complement strand
GGGCCGACCTTGTCGATCACTTCCGCATGGAACGCCGCCAGCGCGATGTGCGCGTCCGCGTGCTGCGGCTGCAGTGCGATCACGCGTTCGAGTGCTTCCTTCACCCGGCTGCCGAGTCCCTGCGCAAGCGCGCGGGCGACGCTGATCGCCTGGCTGTAGCGGCCGAGCGCGTAAGCCTGCCAATAGAG
Organism: uncultured Variovorax sp.; assembly: GCA_903872875.1. GTDB lineage: Bacteria > Pseudomonadota > Gammaproteobacteria > Burkholderiales > Burkholderiaceae_C > Variovorax. The sequence continues at coordinate 7,528 of CAIQMJ010000232.1, read as the reverse complement.
TGCCTGGCAGTCGTCGGGTTCCGATTCGGCCTGTTGTGTCGCGCGCTCCGCGACCTGGCGGAACAGCGCGAGCCGGACCGCTTCCCGCGGTTCGAGGTAGTTGGCGTAGATGGCGGTCGCCTGGTGAACGAGTGCGTGGCCTTCGGCACCATTGCGCAATCCCACGGCTGCGGCCTGTTCGAATTCGCCGCTGTGGTAGAGCGCCCATCCTTCAACCAGCGCATCGTTGGCGGGGGCGGGCCGCGCCTGGCCTGCATGCAGCCGGGGCCAGAGCGGCCGCAAGCTCGTGGCGTCGAAACGGGGCACGTCGGCGTAGGGCAGTGCGACCCATGGCGTGGTCGGCAGCGCAGGCCGTCCGGCTGCGGAGGACACGGGCGGTGCCAGTGTTCGGGGCGCGGGTTCGGTGTGCGGCATGGCGTCACGCGGGCGTAGGGGCTGCGATATCTTCGCGGCCGTAGGCATGGGTCAGCGTCAGCAAATGCCGGCGCTGGTCGGGTTCGAGATAGGGCGCCAGCAGCTGCAGCGTGTGCTGGGCGCCTCGCAGCAGTGCGGCCTGCGCATGCGCAGGTTCCAGCGCCTCGCGCGGGTTCCGCACGTATTCATAGCTGAGCCAGTAGGTCAGGACCACGACCATGCTTTGCGAGAGCGCGTCGATCTCGCGCATGTCGATGTCGAGGTGGCCGGCCCGGCTCAGGCCGGCGATCAGCGTTCGAATGCCGCGCGCCTTGTGCTTCAGCACCAGCTGGAACTGGGTTTCGAGATGCCGGTTCTTGCTGAGCAGGTCGTTGAGGTCGCGGTACAGGAAGCGGTAGCGCCAGATCAGCTCGAACAGGCTGTGCATGAAGAACCAGGCGTCCTCGAGGTCGTGCACGCCTTCCGCGGCATGCAGCAGTTCGTCGAGATCGGCTTCGTAGCCGGCGTAGAGCCGGTTGATCAGCTCATCCTTGGCCGGGTAGTGGTAGTAGAGGTTGCCGGGGCTGATGCCGAGCTCGCCGGCGACGAGCGTGGTCGACACGTTCGGCTCGCCGAAACGGTTGAACAGGTCGAGCGCCGCCTCGAGGATGCGTTCCGCCGTGCGGCGCGGTGCTTTCTTGGCCATGGGCAGCCCCGTGTTTGTCTCTTCGGGACACTCTAGCGCAAGTGCGGCGTGCGCGGGGCGCAATTCCGGATCGGTCGTACGGCCGATCCAGGCCGGCCGGCGATCAGCTGTCGCTGCGAGGCGTGCGGCGGCGGGGTGCGCGCGGCGTCTTTGCGGCTTCGGCGGCCGGGCGGGCGGCGGTCTTGGCGCTGCGCGGCGTGCGGGTTGTGCGCGCAGCCGTCGCGCGGGGCGGGGCTGCCTGCTTCAGCTGGGCCTCCAGCGCCTCGATGCGGGCCTTCAGCGCGGCCACTTCGGCCGCGCTCGGAATGCCGAGATGCTCCAGCGCACGCGCGACACGTTCCTCGAAGATGTTTTCCAGCTTGCCCCAGCCGCCGGAGGCCTTGGCGCCGAACTCGCCGGCCAGTCCGCTCATGCGGGCCTGCGCCTGTGCGAAGGTTTCCTCGGCAGCAGCCTGGGTCTTCTTCTGCACACCGACGCCATCCTTCACCAGCGCCTCGAACACCTTGCTGCCTTCCTGCTGCGCCTTGGCGAAGGCGCCGAGCCCCGCCAGCCAGATCTGCTGGGCCGAGTCCCGGATGCGGTCGGTGGATTTGTCGTCGTCCTTGTTCGTCATGCGGATGCTCCTGAAGTGCGATGCCACACGATAGCGCGGACGCCGCCGTGCCGGCGCATCGGCCGGTACGCGGATCAGGGTTACTTGGCGACCTTGGCCAGGATCGACGTCACGCGCCCATAGGTGTCGTCGAAGCGCACGATGTCGTCTTCGCCGAGATAGCCACCGGTCTGCACCTCGATCACCTCGAGCATCGTCTTGCCCGGATTCTCCAGCCGGTGCACAGCGCCCAGCGGCAGGTAGATCGACTCGTTCTCGCGCACCAGCAACGTCTCTTCGTCGCGCGTCACCTTTGCCGTGCCCTGCACCACGATCCAGTGCTCGGCCCGGTGGTGGTGCATCTGCAGCGACAGCTTGGCGCCCGGTTTCACCGTCAGGCGCTTCACCTGGAAGCGCGCACCCAGGTCGATGCTGTCGTACGCCCCCCACGGGCGGCCCACGCGGCGGTGATCGGTCGCCTCCGGGTGGCCGGCTTCCGTCAGCATCTTCACCACGTCCTTCACCTGCTCGGCACAGGCCGCGCTCGCCACCAGCACCGCATCCTGCGTGTCGATGATGATCAGGTCGTCCGTGCCCAGCGCCACCACCGGGCGATGCGGCGCGTGCACGAAGGTGTTGCGCGCGTTCAACGTGCTGGCCTTGCCGCTCAGGCGGTTGCCGTCTTCGTCCGATTCATACAGGTTGGCCACCGCGTTCCAGCTGCCCACGTCGCTCCAGGCGCCTTCGAACTTCACGACGGCGATCGCCTCGTGCTTCTCCAGCACCGCGTAGTCGATGCTCTCGCTGCGGCAGCCCTCGAAGGCCTCCCGCTGCAGGCGCACGAAGCTGCCGTCGATCGACATGGCGGCGGTGGCGCGTTCGCATGAGGCCAGGATGTCCGGCGCATGTGCGCGCAGCGCTTCGATCAGCGTGCGAGCCTGCACCAGGAAGATGCCGGCGTTCCAGAAGTAGCCGCCATGGAGCAGCAGCGACTGGGCGACTTCGGCAATCGGCTTCTCGACGAAGCGCACCACGCTCTGGCTGGTCTGGTCTTCGAGGGCTGCGCCGGCTTCGATGTAGCCATAGGCCGTGCTCGGGAAGCTGGGCACGACGCCGAAAGTGACGATGCGCCCGGCCAGGGCGGCAGCGACGCCGCTGCGCACGGTCTTGGCGAACAGGGCGGCATCGGGGATGTGGTGGTCGGCGGGCGCGAACAGCAGCAGGTCGTCCGGCTCGGCCAGCAGCGCAGCGGCGGCCATGGCGGCGGCGGTGTTGCGTGCGACGGGTTCGAGGATCTGGCGACCGCCGATGCGCGCGTTCTCCACGGTTTCCTGGACCAGGAACCGGTGGTCTTCAGAGGCGATGCAGGTGATCTGCGAATTGAGGGCGCTCAGGCGCTCCAGCGTGAGCTGCAGCAGGCTCTTGCCGTCTATGAGCGGCGCGAACTGCTTGGGCAATGCCTTGCGCGACAGGGGCCAGAGTCGGGTGCCGCTGCCGCCGCAGAGGACGACCGGGTGGATCAGGGTGGTCATTGATACCTTGTGCGGATGATGCAATTAGTAAATTAGTTAACAGAGGCCAATTGATCAGCTTTAGCAGATCGTAAGGTAACAAGGCTGTCTGCTGCAAAAGCGCCGTCTGGGCGATCCGTGGCTGGGTAGCATGAGTCATGCCTTGCCTCGCTTCCCGCACAGTTTGCTTGCCAATTCCTACAAACATGCGGCTCGTAACAATAAGTCACGGTGGGATAATCAGGAGCTTTGCCGCATTGGCGGTACTAGCCAAAAGATAGAACCCACATGATCCTGGTCACCGGCGGCGCCGGCTTCATCGGCGCCAATTTCGTCCTCGACTGGCTGGCGGGCAATGCGGAGCCGGTCGTCAACCTCGACAAGCTCACGTACGCGGGCAATCTCGAAACCCTCGCATCGTTGAAGTCGAACCCCGGCCATGTGTTCGTGCAGGGCGACATCGGTGACAGCGCGCTGATCGACCGCCTGCTGGCCGAGCACCGCCCGCGCGCGGTGCTGAATTTCGCGGCCGAGTCGCACGTCGACCGTTCGATCCATGGTCCCGAGGACTTCGTCCAGACCAACGTGCTGGGCACCTTCCGACTGCTCGAATCGGTGCGCGGCCACTGGAGCACGTTGCCGGCCGACGAGAAGGCCGCCTTCCGCTTCCTCCATGTCTCCACCGACGAGGTCTACGGCAGCCTGTCGGCCACCGATCCGGCCTTCACCGAAGAGAACAAGTACGAGCCCAACAGCCCGTATTCGGCCAGCAAGGCCGCCAGCGACCACCTCGTGCGCGCCTGGCACCACACCTACGGCCTGCCGGTGCTCACGACCAACTGCTCCAACAACTATGGGCCGTATCACTTCCCCGAGAAGCTCATCCCGCTGATGATCGTCAACGCGCTGGCCGGCAAGAACCTGCCCGTGTACGGCGACGGCATGCAGGTGCGTGACTGGCTCTACGTCAAGGACCACTGCAGCGCCATCCGCCGCGTGCTCGAGGCCGGCCGCCTGGGCGAGACCTACAACGTCGGCGGCTGGAACGAGAAGCCGAACATCGAGATCGTGAAGACGGTCTGCACGCTGCTCGACGAACTGCGCCCGCGTGCCGACGGCAAGCCCTACAGCGAACAGATCAGCTACGTCACCGACCGCCCGGGCCACGACCGCCGCTACGCCATCGACGCACGCAAGCTCGAACTCGAACTCGGCTGGAAGCCGGCCGAGACCTTCGACAGCGGCATCCGCAAGACCGTCGAGTGGTATCTGGCGAACGCCGACTGGGTGAAGAACGTGCAGAGCGGTGCATACCGCGAATGGGTCGAGAAGCAGTACGACCCGAAAGCCAGCGCATGAAAGTCCTGCTCCTGGGCAAGGGCGGCCAAGTCGGTTGGGAGTTGCAACGCAGCCTGGCGCCGCTGGGGGAACTGGTGGCGCTGGACTTCGACAGCATCGACTACCGCGCCGACTTCAGCCATCCCGAGCAGCTCGCCGAAACCGTCCTGAAAGTCCGCCCCGACGTCATCGTCAATGCGGCCGCCCACACCGCGGTCGACAAGGCCGAGAGCGAAGTCGACTTCGCGCGCAAGCTCAATGCCACCTCGCCCGGCGTGGTGGCCCAGGCGGCGCAGCAGATCGGCGCGCTGATGGTCCATTACTCCACCGATTACGTCTTCGACGGCAGCGGCAGCACGCCGTGGCAGGAAGACGACGCCACCGGGCCGCTGAGCGTCTATGGCCAGACCAAGCTCGAAGGCGAGCAACTGGTTGCGCAGCACTGCGCCAGGCACCTGATCTTCCGCACCAGTTGGGTCTATGCCGCACGTGGCGGCAACTTCGCCAAGACCATGCTGCGCCTGGCCAGGGAGCGCGAGCGCCTCACCGTCATCAACGACCAGTTCGGTGCGCCGACCGGTGCCGAGCTGCTGGCCGACGTCACCGCCCACGCCATCCGCGCGACCCTTCAGGATCCGGCCAAGGTCGGCCTGTATCACCTGGTCGCCGGTGGCGAGACCAGCTGGCACGGCTATGCGCGCTTCGTGCTCGAACAGGCGCAGGCTGCGGGCGTCGAACTCAAGGCGTCACCCGCTGCGGTCGATGCGGTGCCGACCAGCGCGTTCCCGACACCGGCCAAGCGGCCGCACAACTCGCGCCTGAACACCGCCAAGCTGCAATCCACCTTCGGCCTGGTCCTGCCGCACTGGCAGACGGGCGTCGCGCGCATGCTGCGCGAAACCCTTTGAATCGGAACCATCCATGACGCAACGCAAGGGCATCATCCTGGCCGGCGGCTCCGGCACGCGGCTGCACCCGGCCACGCTCGCGATCAGCAAGCAGCTGCTGCCGGTCTACGACAAGCCCATGATCTATTACCCGCTGAGCACGCTGATGCTCGGCGGCATCCGCGACGTGCTGATCATCAGCACCCCGCAGGACACGCCGCGCTTCGAGCAACTGCTCGGCGACGGCAGCCAGTGGGGCATGAACCTGCAGTACGCCGTGCAGCCCAGCCCGGACGGCCTGGCGCAGGCTTTCATCATCGGCGAGAAGTTCCTGGGAGACGCGCCCGCGGCGTTGGTGCTGGGCGACAACATTTTCTACGGTCACGACTTCCAGACGCTGCTGTCGGACGCCGATGCCAAGACCGATGGCGCCACCGTTTTCGCTTATCACGTGCAGGACCCGGAGCGTTATGGCGTGGTCGACTTCGATGCGAGCGGCAAGGCCAGCAGCATCGAAGAGAAGCCTGCCAAGCCCAAGAGCAGCTATGCGGTGACCGGCCTGTACTTCTACGACAACCAGGTCGTCGAGATCGCCAAGGCGGTCAAGCCCAGCGCACGCGGCGAGCTGGAGATCACGGCCGTGAACCAGGCTTATCTGGACGCAGGCGCGCTCAACGTGCAGATCATGCAGCGCGGCTACGCCTGGCTTGACACCGGCACGCATGAGAGCCTGCTCGAAGCCGGCCAGTTCATTGCGACGCTGGAGCACCGCCAGGGCCTGAAGATCGCCTGCCCCGAAGAGATCGCCTGGCGCGCGGGGTTCATAGACAGTGCGCAATTGCAGAAGCTCGCTGCGCCGCTGCAGAAGAACGGCTACGGCAAATACCTGAACCACCTGCTGGCCGAAGGAGTGCGCGCATGAAGGCCACACCGACAGCCATCCCCGAAGTCATCGTGATCGAGCCGAAGGTGTTCGGCGATGCCCGTGGCTTCTTCTACGAGAGCTTCAACGGTAAGGCCTTCGACGAAGCCGTGGGCCGCCATGTGGAATTCGTCCAGGACAACCATTCGCGTTCCAGCCAGGGTGTGCTGCGCGGCCTGCATTACCAGATCCAGCAACCGCAGGGCAAGCTGGTGCGCGTGGTGAAAGGGGCCGTGTTCGACGTGGCGGTGGACATCCGCAAGTCGTCGCCGACGTTCGGCCAGTGGGTGGGCGTGGAATTGACTGAAGACAACCACAAGCAGCTTTGGGTGCCGCCGGGTTTCGCGCACGGGTTTCTCGTACTCAGCGAGACGGCCGACTTCCTTTATAAAACCACAGACTACTACGCGCCGACGCACGAACGTTCAATCGCGTGGAATGATCCCGCAGTCGGAATTGCGTGGCCGCAGTCGAATATTGCCGAGCCTCAGCTCTCAGCCAAAGACGCCGCTGCGCCGAATCTTTGCAACGCAGAAAAATTTGCATAACGTCATTTCGCCCAGCCTGGGCTGGTCGTCACTTCCATCCTGTCCGCGCTGCGCGGCGTAGCGACATGACATGGCGTTCCGGCGTCGACTCGGTCCCTGTCTCATGCACACGCTACAAATCATTTTTGAGAATCTATGTCTGAAAAAATTCTTCCACTCGGGTTTCAGAAGAGTATCGCATTCGAGGGTGCCATTGAAAGCGGCGGGCATGATTCGCCCGTGAAGGCGGTTGCATTTTATCTGCCTCAGTTTCATCCCACTGAAGAAAACAATATACATTGGGGCACGGGATTCACGGAATGGAACAACGTCGCGCGCTCTGTGGCGGAATTCACGGGGCATCATCAGCCTCGAGCACCTCGCGATCTGGGCTATTACGATTTGAGGCTTAGCGCCATTCAGCAGCAACAAACAAAAGCTGCGGAGGCGGCGGGCGTTGCTGCATTCTGCTATTACTATTATTGGTTCGACGGCGTCAGGCCGCTCATGCTGCCGATCCGGAACCATGTAGGGGACAGCGCCATTAGCCTTCCCTTCTGCCTGTGTTTTGCCAATGAAAATTGGACAAAAAAGTGGGATGGCCATGATAGCGAGGTGATATTTCTTCAGAAGTATGGAGAGAATTTTGCCG
>CAIQMJ010000231.1 GCA_903872875.1 uncultured Variovorax sp. | reverse complement strand
TCCGCGCGAGCATCTGGTGCGCGCCGGCTATCTGGCGAAGGCGCAGACGCTGCGCGCGTTGGGCGATGCGCTGGGCATCGACGGCGCCCGGCTCGAAGCCTCGGCGCAGCGCTTCAATGCGCTGGCCGCCAGCGGGAGCGACGAGGACTTCGGCAAGGGCGGCACCGCCTACAACCGTTATCTGGGCGATGCCGACCAGAAGCCCAATGCCTGCCTCGGCCCGCTGCAGCGCGCCCCGTTCTATGCGGTGAAGGTGGTCGCCGGCGACATCGGTACCGCCGCCGGCATCGCGTGCAACGAGAACGCGCAGGCGCTCGATGTCGCGGGCCAGCCGATTCCGGGCCTGTACATGGCCGGCAACGACATGCATTCTGTGATGGGCGGCGAGTATCCGGCGCCCGGCATCACGCTCGGTCCGGCTCTCACCTTCGGCTGGATCGCCGGCCGGCATGCCGCACAGTCGCGACCACTTTGAACGGCCCGAGGCCCAAACCCTCAACCCCGAGTCCTGAACCATGAAGATCTATTTCTCTCCCTTCTCCCCCTACGTACGCAAGTGCCTGGTGACCGCGCACGAGGTCGGACTGGACGGCCGCATCGAACTGCTGCCGTCGAACGCCGGGCCGGTGCAGCGCGACCAGGACATCATCCCGAAGAACCCGCTGGGCAAGGTGCCGACCTTCATCACCGACGACGGCGCCGTGCTGTTCGACAGCCGCGTGATCTGCGAGTACCTCGACCGGCTCGGCGGCGGCGCGCTGTTCCCGCGCGAAGGCGCGGCACGCTGGGACGCGCTGACGCTGCAGGCGCTGGGCGACGGAATCCTGGACGGCGCGCTGCTCGCGCGCTACGAGGACGTGCAGCGCCCCGAGGCGCTGCAGTGGCCCGAATGGCGCGCCGGCCAGCTCGACAAGGCCGAGACTTCGCTGGCGCACCTCGGCGCGAACCCGGCGCTGCTCGCACCGGGACGCGTGGACATCGGCACTCTGACCGTCGCGTGCGCCTTGTGGTATCTCGACCTGCGCTTCGCCGGCTTCGACTGGCGCAGCCGGCATCCGGCCGTCGCGCTGTGGTTCGCGGCGTTCTCGACGCGGCCTTCGCTGCAGCAGACCTGGGCGCTCTGACCTCATCGGCCGACGCAGGTCATCGCGATCGCGGGTCGTCGGCGTCAGTTCGGCTGCGTCTTTCCCGCGGCGCTGCGCCATGCCGCGACGAAGCGCGCGGCGTCCGCTTGCACCACGCTGGCGGGCTTGCCGGGCTTGTACAGCGCCGAGCCGATGCCGAAGCCCGCCGCACCGGCGTCACGCCATGGCTGCATGTTGTCGGGCGAGATGCCACCCACGGGCATCAGTGGCGTGTTGCCGGGCAGTACCGCGAGCAAGGCTTTCACCACCGCTGGCGAGGCGAGTTCCGCAGGGAACAGCTTGAGCCCGGTCGCGCCCGCGGCGAGCGCACCGAAGGCTTCGGTCGGGGTCATCACGCCGGGCAGGCTGACCATGCCGAGCCGCGCCGTCTCGGCGATCACGGCGGCATCGAAGTTCGGAGAGACGACCAGCTCGCCGCCGGCCGCATGCACCGCGCGCACCTGCTGCACGTCGAGCACCGTGCCTGCGCCGACCAGCGCGTCGGGAAAGCGCCGGCGCAGCAGCGCGATGCTCTCGAGCGGCTGTGGTGAATTGAGCGGCACCTCCAGCAGTCCGAAGCCCGCTTGCACCACCGCGTCGCCGATGTCGGCTGCCTCGGCCGGCGTCAGGCCGCGCAGGATGGCGACGAGCGGCAGCCGCCGCATCGCGGCGTCGAATTTCTCATGGGGCGTGGTCATGGGGTCGTGTGGCGGTGTCGTCGCGTGATCGCGAACGTGATGGGGGGTCATCCGAAAGCGGCCAGCGCATGCAACCCGGCCCAGGTGGCCTCGTCGCCGAGCGTGTGCATCGCGGCGCCGCCGGCCCGCAGCGCAAGCGCATAGCGCCCGGTGAGCGCGGGCGCGCCGATCAGCACGAGCTCGCCGCGAGCGTCCGGCGTGGCGGTGCGCAGTTCCTCGCCGACCAGCATGCCCGACAGGTAGCTGGCGAGCTGGTCTGCCGGCATGCGGTCGAACAGCGCGAGCGTGCGCGCGCCGAAGGCGTTGTGCAGCAGACCCTGGCCGTTGCCGGCGCGCGTGACGCCGTCCATGAAAGCCGCCTCGTCGAGCAGCGCCGCGGCATCGAGCGTGCGCGCCAGGATCGAGTGCTGGCTCAGCAGCGCGTAGAACTCGCCCGTCATGAAGGTACGGAAACCGGTGATGCGGCCGTGCGCCACGGTGGCCCACTTGTTGTGCGTGCCGGGCAGCACGAACAGGCCGTCGCGCAGGCCGGTGAGCGCCATCGCGCCGAGGATCTGGACCTCCTCGCCGCGCATCACGTCGGGCACGCCGTCGTGGACGCAGCGCAGGCCCGGCACCATGCGGATGCGATCGTGGTCCACCGGCATGATCCGCGCGGCGATCTCTTCGGAACCGGCCGGGCAAGGGCAGTAGGGCGCCTCGACCCAGCCCTGCCGGCTGCCTGCCATGCCCGAGATCAACACGCCGCCGTCCGCGCGTGCCATCCAGCCGCCGAAGCAGTCGCCGAACACCGCTCCGAAGCCGCCCGCGGGCACCGACAGGATGCCGCGCGGCATGCGCTTCTCATCGATCGTCCGGCCGTCCGCATCGAGCAGCGCGCCGCGCAGCGAGCTCGTACCCCAATCCACCGCCAGCAAGGTCATCGGGTGGTTCTCCATCGAGGCGCCGGGATGCGGTTCACGCGCCCCAGCGCAGCACCAGCGGATCGAGCCGCCTGGCCGTCGCGATCAGCCCCTTGCGCACTTCCGGATGCATCGGCGGCCACGGGTGGCGCGGTGCCTCGCACGCGATCACGCCGCCTTCCTTCATGAGCGCCTTGGCGGCGAGAAAGCCGGCCTGGCGGTTCTCGACGTTGATCAGCGGCAGCCAGCGCTGGTAGAGCGCGAAGGCCTGCTCGATGTCGCCCTGGCGGTGCGCCTCGATGATCGGGCGTATGCCGTCGGCAAAGGCGCCACCGGTCATCGCACCTGTCGCACCCGCGTCCAGGTCGGGCAGGAGCGTGATGGCTTCCTCGCCGTCCCACGGTCCTTCGATCGCTTCGCCGCCCAGGCGGATCAGCTCGCGCAGCTTGGTCGCTGCGCCAGCCGTCTCGATCTTGAAGTAGCCGACCTGCTCGATCTCCGTGGCCATCCTCGCGAGGAACGCGGCGGACAGCACCGTGCCGCTGGCCGGTGCGTCCTGAACCATGATGGGGATCGACACCGCGTCCGACAGCCGTGCATAGAACTCGAAGGTCTGTGCTTCCGGCACGCGGAAGGTGGCACCGTGGTAGGGCGGCATCACCATCAGCATGGCTGCGCCCATGTCCTGCGCACGGCGGCTGCGTTCGGCGCAGACGGTGGTGCTGAAGTGCGTGGTGGTGACGATCACCGGCACCCGGCCGGCGATGTGTTCGAGGGCGGTGCGGGTCAGCATCTCGCGTTCTTCGTCGGACAGCAGGAACTGCTCGGAGAAGTTCGCGAGGATGCAGATGCCGTCGACGCCGGAGTCGATCATGAAGTCGAAGCAGCGCTTCTGGCTGTCGAGGTCGAGCGCGCCGGACTCGGCGAAAGTGGTCGGTGCGACCGGGAAGATGCCGCGGTAGCGCGGGTTCGAGAGGCTGTGTCGCGTCATGGGCGTTCGTGGATGTCAATGCGAATGGCGGTCCACGCCGTCGCCGCGGCAGCCGACCAGGAAGTCGAAGTCGCAGCCTTCGTCGGCCTGCATGACGTGGTCGACATACAGCCGCTTGTAGCCGCCGTTCGCCGCCGGCATCGGCAGCTTCACGCGGTCGCGCAGGCGTGCGGCGAGTTCGTCGTCGCTGATGTCGAGGTGAAGCCGGCCGCCGGCGCAGTCGAGCTCGATCCAGTCGCCGTCTCGCACCGCCGCCAGCGGGCCGCCATCGGCCGCCTCGGGCGCGACGTGCAGCACCACGGTGCCGTAGGCGGTGCCGCTCATGCGCGCGTCGGAGATGCGCACCATGTCCTTGATGCCCTGGCGCAGCAGCTTGGGCGGCAGGCCCATGTTGCCGACCTCGGCCATGCCGGGGAAGCCCTTGGGCCCGCAGTTCTTCAGCACCAGCACCGAGTCGGCATCGACGTCCAGGTCCTCGTCCACGATGCGCGCCTTGTAGTGCTCGAAATCCTCGAACACCACCGCCCGGCCGCGGTGCTGCAGCAGTGCCGGCGTGGCGGCGGAAGGCTTGAGCACCGCGCCGCGCGGCGACAGGTTGCCGCGCAGGATGCAGATGCCGCCGTCGGCGATCAGCGGGTTGTCGATCGGGCGGATCACCTCGTCGTCGTAGCTGGGCGCCTCGCGCACGTTGTCCCAGAGCGAGCGGCCGTTCACCGTCAACGCATCGGGATGCGGCAGGAGGCCGTTCTCGCCGAGCCGGCGCAGCACGGCGGGCAGGCCGCCGGCGTAATAGAACTCCTCCATCAGGAAGCGGCCCGAGGGCATCAGGTCGACGATGGTCGGCGTGCCGCGGCCGATGCGGGTCCAGTCTTCCAGTTCGAGCGCCACGCCGATGCGGCCTGCGATTGCCTTCAGGTGGATCACCGCGTTGGTCGAGCCGCCGATCGCCGCGTTCACGCGGATCGCGTTCTCGAAGGCCTCGCGCGTGAGGATCTTCGACAGTGTCAGGCCTTCCTTCGCCATCTCGACGATGCGCATGCCCGACATCTGCGCGAGCACGTAGCGCCGCGCGTCGACCGCGGGAATGGCCGCGTTGTGCGGCAGTGAAGTGCCCAGCGCCTCGGCCATGCAGGCCATGGTGGAGGCCGTGCCCATGGTGTTGCAGGTCCCGGCCGAGCGCGACATGCCGCCTTCGGCCGACAGGAAGTGGTGCAGGTCGATCTCGCCGGCCTTCAGCGACTCGTGCAGTTGCCACACCGATGTGCCCGAGCCGATGTTCTTGCCTTCGAGCTTGCCGTTGAGCATCGGCCCCCCGGTCACGACGATGGCCGGCACGTCGCAGCTGGCCGCGCCCATCAGCAGCGCGGGCGTGGTCTTGTCGCAGCCGGTGAGCAGCACGACGGCATCGATCGGGTTGCCGCGGATGGCCTCTTCGACGTCCATGCTCGCCAGGTTGCGGGTCAGCATGGCGGTCGGCCGGAGGTTCGATTCGCCGTTGGAGAACACCGGGAACTCGACCGGAAAGCCGCCGGCCTCCGAGATGCCGCGCTTGACGTGTTCCGCGATCTTGCGGAAGTGGGCGTTGCAGGGCGTGAGCTCCGACCAGGTGTTGCAGATGCCGATGACCGGGCGGCCGTCGAACTCGTGGTCCGGAATGCCCTGGTTCTTCATCCAGCTGCGGTACATGAAGCCGTTCTTGTCGGCGGAGCCGAACCATTCGGTCGAGCGAAGCTTCTTCTTGGGGGTTTCGGGCATGGGTTGTCCTTGACGGCGTGGGTGGGGAGGGTCAGCGCGTCGGGGTGCGCGCGTTGAAGAAGCGTTGCAGCAGGCAGAAGACGAAGAGCAGTGCACCGACCACGATGCGCGTCCACCAGGAACTCAGCGAGCCGTCGAAGGAGATCAGCGTCTGGATGATGCCGAGCATCAGCACGCCGAACAGCGTGCCGGCCACGTAGCCCACGCCGCCGGTCAGCAGCGTGCCGCCGATCACCACCGCGGCGATGGCGTCGAGCTCCAGGCCGACCGCATGCAGGCCGTAGCCCGAGAGCATGTAGAAGGTGAAGATCACGCCCGCCAGCGCCGAGCAGAAGCCCGACAGCGTGTAGACGCCGATCAGCGTGCGGCGCACCGGCAGGCCCATCAGCACCGCCGAATGTTCGCTGCCGCCGACGGCATAGACGGCGCGGCCGAAGGGCGTGCAGTGTGCGACGAACACGGCCGCGAGCACCACGGCGATGGCGATCACCGCGCTGATCGACAGCGACGCATCGCCCCAGACCGGTATGCGGATCTGCGACACCTCCGAATAGAACGCGTTGGTGATGCTGATCGAGTCGATGCTGATCAGGTAGCACAGGCCGCGCGCCAGGAACATGCCGGCCAGCGTGACGATGAAGGGCTGCAGCCGGAAGCGTTCGATCAGCAGGCCCATGAAGGCGCCGAACAGCGTGCCCATGGCCAGCACCAGCGGAATCACGATGGCCGGGCTCCAGCCGTGCTTCTCGACCAGTGCGGCCGAGACCATGGTGGTGAGCGCGATCACCGAGCCGACCGACAGATCGATGCCGCCCGACAGGATCACGAAGGTCATGCCGACCGCGACCACGATCAGGAAGGCGTTGTCGATCAGCAGGTTCAGGAAGACCTGCGCGGAGAAGAAGCCGTCATAGGCCACCGAGCCCAGCGTGGCCATCAGCACGAAGAGCGAGATGGTGGCGGTCAGCGGCAGGTACTTGGGGTTGAGCCGCGTGCCCCCTCTCCCGCGTGCGGGAGAGGGCTGGGGTGAGGGTCTCGATTCGATCACGGCGCTCATGGGACAACCTCCCCCGCCGCCGGCCGCAGCGCCAGGCTGCGCACCGCCGCGCGGAACTCGGGTGACTGCAGCAGCATCACCAGGAACACCACCACCGCCTTCACCACCAGGTTGATCTCGGGCGGCACGCCGAGCGAATAGATCGCATAGGTCAGCGTCTGGATGATCAGCGCGCCGATCACGCTGCCGACCAGGCTGAAGCGCCCGCCGGTGAGCGCTGTGCCGCCGAGCGTGACGGCCAGGATCGCGTCGAGCTCCAGCAGCTGGCCTGCGTTGTTGCCGTCGGCGCTCTTCACGTTCGAACTGATCAACAGGCCAGCGATGCCCGCGCAGAGTCCGCAGAATGCATAGGCGCCGACCACCAGCCGCCGCGACTTCACGCCCGCCACTCGCGCGGCCATCGGGTTGATGCCGACGGCCTGGATGAACAGGCCGAGCGCGGTGCGCGTGATCGCCAGGTAGAGCAGCGCGAACACGCCGGCGACGATGAACAGCGAGAACGGCAGCCCGAGCAGCGAGCCGCTGCCGAGGAAGAAGTAGGGCTTGTAGTAGATCGTGATGATCTGCCCGTTGGTGATGAGCTGGGCGATGCCGCGGCCGGCCACCATCAGGATCAGCGTGGCGATGATCGGCTGCATGCCCACGCGTGCGACCAGCAGACCGTTCCAGAGGCCGCAGACCAGGGCGATGGCGAGCGCCGCAAGGATGGCGAGCGGCAGCGGGAAGCGGCTCGCATCGCCCGACACCGCGCCGCCGATCATCCAGGCGGCCGTGGCTGCGGCGATGGCGACCACCGCGCCGACCGAGATGTCGATGCCGCGCGTGGCGATCACCAGCGTCATGCCCAGCGACACCAGCACCAGCGGCGCCGCGCGGTTCAGGATGTCGATCAGGCTGCCGTAGAGATGGCCGTCGCGCCATTCGATGTGCAGGAAGCTGGAGTTGAAGGCCGTGTTGAGCGCCAGCAGGAGCAGCAGCGTGACGACGGGCCAGGCCAGGCGGTGGCGCATGGCCGTTGCCATGAGGTTTTTGTTCTTTGAGTCAGCCATGGTTGCTTTCGGAGACATTGCGCCGCGTGCACAGGCCACCGGGTACTCCCCGCAGCGAAATCAAGGAGGAGCCGGCAGCCGAAGGCTGACGACGGGGGACATTCGCGGAGGGGAGTACGCCGTCGGCGTGAGCCCGCCCCGAACGAAGTCCGCTCCCGTATTCAGTGGAAAAACACAAGGCGGTCTTCATGCCGCAGCAATCATTTCGTAAACCTCGTCCTCGGTAGAGCCGCCCGGCAGCTCCCCGACCTTCTTCCGGTCGCGCAGCACCACGATGCGATGCGCCACGCGCACGACTTCGCTCATCTCCGACGAGATGAAGATCACCGCCATGCCGGCCTGGGCCAGACGCAGGATCTGCTCCATGATTTCCTGCTTGGCCGCCACGTCGATGCCGCGCGTGGGCTCGTCCAGGATCAAGAGGCGCGGCTCGGTGGCGAGCCAGCGCGCGATCATGGCCTTCTGCTGGTTGCCGCCCGACAGCAGGCCGATCGGCGTCTCGATGCTCGCGGTCTTGATGCCCAGCGACGCCACGAAGCGCTCGGCCAATGCGCTCTGTTCGGCATGCGACAGGAAACGCCTGGTGCCCAGCCGGGCCTGCAACGCCAATGCGATGTTCTCGCGCACCGACAGCTCGGCCACGATGCCGTCGGTCTTGCGCTCCTCCGGGCACAGCGCCAGGCCGCTGTGGATCGCGTCCGCCGGATTGGCGAAGCTCACCACTTGGCCGTCGATGCGCAGCACGCCGCGGTCGGGCGTCTCCATGCCGAACAGCAGGCGTGCGAGTTCGGTGCGGCCGGCGCCGAGCAGGCCGGCCAGACCGACGATCTCGCCGGCACGCACCCGCAGGTCGAGCGGCTGCAGATGGCCGGCCTGCGCCAGGCCCTCGGTCTGCAGCAGGGCGGTGACCGCATCGTCGAAGGCCGGCGGCACGGCGGGCCGGGCGGACTGCGCGGCGAGTTCGCGCCCCAGCATCGCGGCGATCAGCGCCTGGGGCCCGAACTCGCTCGCGCGCCACTCGCCGACCCACTGGCCGTTGCGCAGCACCGTGATGCGGTCCGACACCGCATAGACCTGGTTCAGGAAGTGCGTGACGAAGACGATGGCCAGGCCCTCGGCGCGCAGCCGGCGCAGCACCTCGAACAGCTTGCTCACTTCCTCGTCGTCGAGGCTGGAGGTCGGCTCGTCGAGGATCAGCACCTTGGCCGACACGCCCAGCGCGCGCGCGATCGCGACCAGCTGCTGCACCGCCACCGGGTAGCTCGACAGCAGCCGCGTGACGTCGATGTCCAGTCCGATGCGGGCGAGCAGTTCGCGGGCCTGGCGGTTCACCGCCGTCCAGTCGATGCGCCAGCCCTGCGCCAGGCCGCAGCGCGGATAGCGTCCGGCAAACACGTTCTCGGCCACCGACAGGTTGGGGCAGAGGTTCACCTCCTGGTAGACCGTGCTGATGCCGAGCTGCTGGGCCGCCAGCGGCGAGGCGGGGCGGATCGCCTGGCCGTCCAGCCGCATCTCGCCGCCGCTGGAGGCGAGCACGCCGGTCAGCACCTTGATCAGCGTCGACTTGCCCGCACCGTTCTGTCCCATCAGCGCATGTATTTCGCCCGGATAGAGCCGAAGCTGCACGTCGCGCAACACCGGTATGCCGGCGAAGGACTTGTGGATGCCCGCGAGTTCCAGCACGGGCGTGGGGGTGACCGGGTTCATCGTCACTTGTGTCATTTGTTCTTGTTGTAGACGTCGATGAACACAGCGGCGAGCAGCACCAGGCCCTTGATCACCTGCTGGTAGTCGATGCCGATTCCGAGGATCGACATGCCGTTGTTCATCACGCCCATGATGAAGGCGCCGATCACCGCGCCCATGACCTTGCCGACGCCGCCCGAGGCCGAGGCGCCGCCGATGAAGCAGGCCGCGATCACGTCGAGTTCGAAGCCCAGGCCGGCCTTGGGCGTGGCGGTGTTGAGCCGTGCCGCGAACACCAGACCGGCCAGAGCGGCGAGCGCGCCCATGTTCACGAAGGTCAGGAAGGCCAGGCGCTGCGTCTTGATGCCCGACAGCCGCGCCGCCTTCTCGTTACCCCCGAGCGCGTAGATGCGCCGTCCGATGGTCGTGCGGTTGGTGATGAAGTCGTACACCACGATCAGCACAGCCATCACGATCAGCACATTGGGCAGCCCCTTGTAGGTCGACAACAGGTAGCTGAAGAACAGGATGATGGCCGCGAAGAACAGGTTTTTCACCAGAAAGAAGGCATAGGGCTCCTGCTCCATGCCGTGCGCCTTCAGCCTGGCGCGGCCGCGCAGCTTGAAGAACACCAGCGCCACGGCGGCCAGTGCGCCGACGGCCAGCGAGGTCGTGCGCAGCGTGTCGCCGCCTAGCGGATCGGGAATGAAGCCTGAGCTCAGCCGTTGGAACGCCTCCGGGAACGGGCCGACCGATTGGCCCGCCAGCAGCGCCAGCGTGAGCCCCTTGAACACCAGCATGCCCGCGAGCGTGACGATGAACGACGGGATCTTGCGAAAGGCCACGAACCAGCCTTGCGCCGCACCGATCAGGCCGCCGGCCAGGATGCTCACGATGGCGGTGGGCACGAAGTGCCACTCGTATTCCACCATCAGCACCGCCGCCAGCGCGCCGATGAAGCCGCACACCGAACCCACCGACAAGTCGATGTGCCCCGCCACGATCACCAGCAGCATGCCCAGCGCCATGATGACCACGTAGCTGTTCTGCAGCAGCAGGTTGGTCAGGTTCAACGGGCGAAGCAGCGTGCCGTCGGTCAGCACCTGGAACAGCACCATGATCGCGACCAGCGAGATCAGCATGCCGTACTCGCGCAGGTTGTTCTTGAGGAAGCCGGCATGCAGCTTCGGCGCTCCGGTGAGGGGCGGAGCGGGCATCGCCGCTTCGGCTTCAGGCTGCGACATGAACGGTGCTCCCCGCGCTCACGATGGCGTGCATGATCCGTTCCTGCGAGGCCTCGGCGGCCGTGAACTCGGCGACGAAGCGCCCCTCGTTCATCACGTAGATGCGGTCGCACATGCCGAGCAGTTCCGGCAGTTCCGAAGAGATCATGAGAATGCCTTTGCCCTCGCTCGCGAGCCGGTCGATGATGGTGTAGATCTCGTACTTGGCACCCACGTCGATGCCGCGCGTGGGCTCGTCGAGGATCAGCAGTTCGGGCCGGGTGAAGAGCCACTTGCTCAGCACCACCTTCTGCTGGTTGCCGCCCGACAGGTTGACCACCAGCTGCTCGACGTCCGAGCAGCGGATGTTGAGCGCCTTGCGGTAATCGTTGGCGACATGGAATTCGCGGCCGGTGTCGATCACCGACTTGTCGGCCACCGCGCCCAGGTTCGCCAGGCTGATGTTCTTGCGGATGTCCTCCTCGAGCACCAGTCCCAGGCCCTTGCGGTCCTCGGTGACGTACGCAATGCCGTGGTCGATCGCCTTGCGCACCGTGCTCACGTCCACAGGTTCGCCGTTCATCCGCACCGAGCCGCTGATGCGCTGGCCGTAGGACTTGCCGAACACGCTCATCGCGAACTCGGTGCGGCCCGCGCCCATCAGGCCGGCGATGCCCACGATCTCGCCGCGGCGCACGTGCAGGTCAACGCCCTTGATCATTTCGCGATCGGCATGCAGCGCGTGGTGCACGTGCCAGTCGCGCACCTCGAAGACGGTCTCGCCGATGACGGGCCGGCGCTGCGGATAGCGGTGTTCCATGTCGCGGCCGACCATGCCGCGGATGATGCGGTCTTCGCTGATCGGCTGCGTGCGGCAATCCATGGTCTCGACGGTGGTGCCGTCGCGCAGCACGGTGATGGCGTCGGCCACCTTGGCGATCTCGTTGAGCTTGTGCGAAATCAGGATCGACGCGATGCCCTGGCGCTTGAGTTCGAGCAGCAGCATCAGCAGCGCGTCGCTGTCGCGTTCGTTGAGGCTGGCGGTCGGCTCGTCGAGGATCAGCAGCTTGACGTGCTTGGACAGCGCCTTGGCGATCTCCACCAGCTGCTGCTTGCCCACGCCGAGGTCGGTCACCAGCGTGGTCGGCGCCTCGTTCAGGCCGACCTTGGCCAGCAACTCGCGCGTCTTCGCATGGGAGGCGAACCAGTCGATCACGCCGCCACGCACTATCTCGTTGCCGAGAAAGATGTTCTCGGTGATCGAGAGCAGCGGCACCAGCGCAAGCTCCTGGTGGATGATGATGATGCCCAGCTTCTCGCTGTCGGCGATGCCGCGGAAGCGGCGCGGCGCGCCCTCGAAATGGATCTCGCCCTCGTAGCTGTCGCAGGGGTAGACGCCGCTGAGCACCTTCATCAGCGTCGACTTGCCCGCGCCGTTCTCGCCGACCACCGCATGGATCTCGCCCGCCCGCACGGCCAGCCGGACATTGCTCAGCGCCTTCACGCCGGGAAAGGTCTTGGTGATGCCGCGCATTTCCAGGATGACGTCCTCCACCGAAGTCACTTGACCTGGCTTTCCTTGTAGTAGCCGCTGTCGACCAGCGTCTGCTTCCAGTTGCTCAGGTCGACGCTCACCGGCTTGAGCAGGTACGAGGGCACGACCTTCACGCCGTTGTTGTAGGTCTTGGTGTCGTTCACCTCGGGCTGCTTGCCGGCGAGCATGGCGTCGACCATCGCGACCGTGACCTTGGCCAGCTCGCGCGTGTCCTTGAATACGGTCGAGGTCTGTTCCTTCTTCAGGATCGACTTGACCGACTGCACCTCGGCGTCCTGCCCGGTCACCACCGGCATCGGCAGCTTCGGCGTGCCGTAGCCCACGCCCTTGAGCGACGAGATGATGCCGATCGACAGGCCGTCGTAGGGCGACAGCACCGCGTCGACGCGGTCCTTGGTGTAGTAGGCCGACAGCAGGTTGTCCATGCGGGCCTGCGCCACCGCGCCGTCCCAGCGCAGCGTCGACACCTTGTCCATGCCCATCTGCTTGCTGCGCACCACGAGCTTGCCGCTGTCGATGTAGGGCTTCAAGACCGACATCGCGCCGTTGTAGAAGAAGAAGGCGTTGTTGTCGTCCGGCGATCCGCCGAACAGCTCGATGTTGAACGGGCCCTTGCCGGCCTTCAGGTCGAGCGCGCGCTCGATGTAGCTGGCCTGCAGCACGCCGACCTGGAAGTTGTCGAAGGTGGCGTAGTAGTCGACGTTCTACGAGCCCTTGATCAGCCGGTCGTAGGCGATGA
>CAIQMJ010000230.1 GCA_903872875.1 uncultured Variovorax sp. | reverse complement strand
GGAGGGGTGGATCGACTGATCCGATACCCCTCTCACGCATCGACGTGCAACTCCTGACAGGTACGACCGACACGCCTCGATTGCCGATCTCGCACCGGCCGTGGCGTTGGCCGGGTTCAGTTCAGGCGGGCGTCGAATTGATCTTCTCCAGCGTGATGGGGAGGCTGCGGATGCGTTTGCCGGTCGCGTGGAATACGGCGTTGCCGATCGCCGGGGCGACCCCGACGACACCGATCTCGCCGACGCCCTTGCCGCCGAGCGCGCTGGCCTGCAGGTCAGGAATGCCCACGGAGATCACCTGCATCTCCGGCACGTCGGCATTGACCGGCACGGCATAGTCCGCGAAGTTCGCATTCACGGTGCGGCCGTCACGCTGGTCGATCTGGCCTTCTTCCAGCAGCGTCTGGCCGAGTCCCATCACCATGCCGCCGATCCACTGGCTCTCGGCCAGCTTCGGATTGAAGATCCTCCCGCTGTCGAAGGCGGCGACCATCCGCTTGACGCGGACCGTGCCAAAGTCTTCGTCGACGCGAACCTCCACGAATTGCGCGCACCAACTGTGCGCCGAGACGCCGCCCTCCACGGCGCCTTTCAACTGAGCGAAGCTGCGGTCGGCCGCATTCTTCATTGCCTCGGTCGCGTTTGCCATGAAGGTATTGCCTTCAACTTCCAGTCTTTCCTTGCCGACAGCCCGCAGGAGATTCGCAATGCCGATTCCGGCGCCTGGCCGCCGGGCGGCCCGCACTGCGCCGCGCTCGAACGTGAGGTCGGCCGCCCTCGAAGTCGCCAGCGGCGACCCGGGATCGGTGGCCGCGATGTACTGCAAGGCAGCGACCGCATTCCGCGCGGCATTGGCAACGGCCGCGGCCAGGTTGTTCGCCTGCTGCGAGCCGCCGGCCAGCGCGGACCTCGGAAGCACGGTGTCGCCCAGACGGACCACGACATTCGCCACCGGGACCCCCAACACATCGGCTGCAGCCTGGGCAAGGATCGTGTAAGTCCCCGTTCCGATGTCAGTGCCGGCGCTGAGCACCTCGATCCGCCCGTCGGCATGGAAGACGATCCTGGCCTCGCTCGCCGTACGGATCATGGGATACACACCGGCGGCCATGCCATAGCCGATCAGCTCGCGGCCCTCGCGCATCGAGCGGGGCTTGGGGTTCCGGTTCCACCAGCCGATCGCCTTGGCGCCTGCGGCATAGGCTTCCCGCAGCTGTCGCGTCGTCCAGGGGAACTGGTTGCTCGGGTCGTTGTCGGCCCAGTTGGCAAGGCGCAAGGTGATCGGGTCCATGTCGAGCGCATAGGCAAGCTCGTCCATGGCGCTTTCGAGCGCATAGGCGCTGGGGTTCTCTCCCGGGCCGCGTTTCCAGCCAGGCATCACCGCATGGACCGGCACGACGTTCAGGCGCGATGCGAAGTTGGGCGCCGCGTACATGATCTTCGTCACGTTGTTGCAGGCCTCGACATGCACTTCATCGATCGCCGTCTCGTTCCAGCTCTCATGGACGATGGACACGATCTTTCCGTCTCGTCCGGCACCGATCGACAGGTTCTGCCGTGTCGCCGGTCGGCCACCGAGGCCGGTGAAGGTCTGCGGCCGCGTGAGCGACACCTTGACGGGTCTGCCAAGCTGGCGTGAGGCGGCGCAGGCCAGGCCGACATGCGGATGCGCGCCGATCTTCGACCCGAACCCGCCGCCCACATAAGGCGAGATCACCCGCACGTTCTCGATGTCGATGCCAAGCCACTCGGACACCACGCTTCGCGCGCCGCCGACCCACTGGCTGGGTTCCCAGACGGTGATCTTCCCGCCGTCCCACGATGCAATGCAGGCATGCGGCTCGAGCGGCACGTTGTACTCGCGGGCGGTGGTGTACGTGACATCGACCTTCACCTCGGCGCTGGCCAGAGCCGCCGGCGCATCCCCCCACGCGGCGCCCATGTCGGCGATGGTCTGGGGCTTTGCCTTTGCATCGTCGAGGTCGAGGATCGGATCGGCGTCTTCGTACGTGACCTTGAGAAGACCAGTTGCCTCCGTCGCCTGCTCGAAAGTGTCCGCAACCACCAGCGCGATGTGCATGCCGTTGAAGCGAATCAGGTCGTCCTGCAGTGGCGTGAACTCTTCGGTGGCGCCGCCGCCTTTGCTGTAGACAGTCGGCTTGTTCAGCTTCAACGGGTTCTGTGGCGTGTAGACATCCACCACGCCCGGCAGCGCCTTGGCGGCCGATGTGTCGATGCCGAGGATGCGCCCCGCCGGCCGCGTCGACTGCACGGTGACGCCGTAGGCCATGTTCTCGAGCTTCTGCTCGATCGCGTAGCGCGCCAGGCCGGCGACCTTCAGTGGGCCTTCCGCGCGCGACAGCGCCGCGCCGAGTGCCGGTCCTTGGGTCGGCACGACCCCGCTTGCAATCGCCTCCTCGCCCGACAAGCCGATTCCTGCCGTCGCCACCGTGGCGGTACCCACGCCAAGCTTGACGAGGGAGCGGCGGTTCAGTTCCAGCGAATTTCCTGCGGTCATGCCACGCCTCCAACCGCCATCAAGGCACGTGCGACGACCTTGGGTGCCAGTTCGATCTTGAAGCCGTTGTGTCCGCTCGACTTCGCACCGTCGACCGAGGCCGCCGCTGCCGATCGCAGCGTTGCTTCATTGAGGACTTTGCCCTTCAACAACGCTTCGACAGCGCGCAGCCGCCACGGCTTGGTCGCGACGCCGCCAACGGCGATGCGCACGTCGCGGATGGTCTTGCCGTCCGCCTCCATCTCGAGCCCCACGGCCGCACTGGCTGCGGCGAACTCGTAAGAGGCACGGTCCCGCACCTTGAGATAGTGCGATCGTCTCAGCGCCGCCGAGCGCGGTACTTCAATGCCGATGATCATCTCGCCGGTCGACAAGCTCGTCTCGCGCTGAGGGGTCTGGCCGGGAAGCAGGAAGAACTCGTCGACAGGAACGCTTCGCTCGGAGACGCCCCTGACGATGACCCGGGCATCGAAGGCGACCAAGGCAACCGCGAAGTCCCCCGGATAGATGGCGATGCAGGCGTCGCTGGTGCCGAAGACGGCATGGTTGCGGTTGACGCCGTTCATCGCCGCGCAGCCGGAGCCGGGATTGCGCTTGTTGCAGTTCGGGTAGGCGCCCGGATCGCGGAAGTACATGCAGCGGGTTCGCTGCATCAGGTTGCCACCGATCGACGCCATGTTGCGCAACTGTGCGGAGGCGGCGCGCCAGAGGCTTTCCGACAGTACGGGCGCGGCATCCTTCACCGCGCTGTGATCCGCGACTTTGCTCATCTTCGCGAGAGCGCCGATGCGGATGACGCTGCCCGAAACATCGATCCCGTCGAGGCCCGGGAGGCGCGTGATGTCGACCACACGGGACGGGCGCTCGACGTTGAGCTTCATGAGGTCCAGCAGCGTGGTGCCACCGGCCAGCAGTTTGGCTTCGGGCACCGCGGCTTCGGCGCATGCTGCCGAGACGGTGTCGGCGCGAAGATAGTCGAACGCTCTCACAGCGGCGCTCCCTTCGCGATGCGGCCGGCCGCATCGCGCACTGCCGCGACGATGTGCGGATAGGCGCCGCATCGGCAGATGTTGCCGCTCATGTACTCGCGAATCTCCGCGTCGGTCCCGGTGTGGCCCTCGCGGATGCAGGCGATGGCGGACATGATCTGTCCCGGCGTGCAATAGCCGCACTGGAACGCGTCGTGTTCGATGAACGCAGACTGGACGGCGTGCATCACTCCGTCACGCGTCTGAATACCCTCGATCGTCATGATCCGGCGCCCCTCGGCCTGTGCGGCCAACGTCAGGCAACCGAGGACCCGCTCGCCGTCGACGTGGACGGTGCAGGCGCCGCATTGGCCTTGGTCACATCCCTTCTTCGTGCCGGGGAGAAATGCGTGTTCGCGCAGGGCGTCGAGCAACGTGGTCCGGGTGTCCAGCTGCAGGTCATGGCGCTTGCCGTTGACCTCCAGCGCGAGTCGGCGAATGGCTGGCATATCGGTTTCTTGTGGTCGGGTCATCAACGAAGCCTCAAGCTGGCGACCAGTTCTGCAACCAGTACGCATAGGGCGTGGGCAGGACCTGCCCAACGACACCGAGTTCGCGCGCGGCCTGCCGGGGCCAATGCGGGTTGTCGAGCAGCCGCCGGGCGACCATCACGACATCGACCTTCTTGTCGCGCACGGCGCGGTCGGCGTCTTTCGCGTCGGTGATCAGCCAGCTCGTGGTCACGTTCAAACCTGTGTCGCGCGCCACTTGTGCAGCGGTATCGATCATCAGGTTCGGTGCCCATGGCACAGGCACGAGCGTTGAAAAGCCAATGCCGACATCCACGAGGTCCAGGCCCTCGGCCTTGAGCCACTGGAGGACCTGGATGGATTCGGCCAGATTCACATCGTCATGTCCGTCGAACTCCATGACACCAAGACGTGCCGTCAGCGGGAGGTGCACAGGCCACACGCGTCGAACCGCAGCAACCGTCTCGATGAGGAAGCGGGCCCGGTTCTCCAGGCTGCCGCCGTACGCGTCGTTGCGCAAGTTCGAGTGTGGCGACAGGAAGCTCTGTGCCAGAAAGCCGTGGGCGAAGTGCAGTTCGATCCATTGGAAGCCGGCCGCCAGCGCGCGTCGGGCCGCGTCGACAAAGTCCTGTTGAGCCCGGTGGATGTCTTCCAGGCTCATCGCCCGCGGCACATGGGGATGCGCTGCGATCAGTGGCACTGCGGACGGTGCGACGGGTTGCCATGCTTGCGGATCGACGGACGCGAGCGGCGCACCGCCTTCCCACGGCGGCATGCAGCCGGCCTTGCGGCCAGCATGGCCGAGCTGGATGCCCGCGACAGCGCCTGCATCTGCGATCGCCTTTGCGATGGCTGCGACGCCTTCGGTGTGCGCATCGCTCCAGAGTCCCAGGTCACCTGGCGTGATCCGGCCTTCAGGCGACACGGCCGTGGCCTCGACCACCACCAGGCCCACGCCGCCACGGGCCAAGGCCGTGTAGTGAGGAATGTGCCAGTCGGTGATCAGGCCATCCTCGGCCTGATACTGGCACATCGGTGACGCAGCGATGCGATTGCGAAGGGTGATCGCCTTCAGGGTGAAGCTGTCGAACAGGCCGGGCATCGGAAATCCTTTGTGATGGCGCCGACTGTAGAAGCCATCATCCAGAAGAAAAATCCCCTAATACCGAATGCCTCTTGAAGATAATCTTCAATATGAAACTCAAACAACTCGATGGCTTGATCGCGTTCTGGAAGGTGGCGGAGCACAAGGGGTTCAGTTCGGCGGCTGCGGAACTGGAGGTCTCGCCCTCCGCCTTGAGCCAGGCCATTCGACACCTGGAGACACGGCTCGGGGTTCGTCTGTTGAACAGAACCACCCGGAGCGTGAGCCTCACCGAGGCGGGAGAGGCCTATCTTGCAAGGGTGGGTCCGGCGCTGGGCCAGGTCGTCGAAGCGGGCGAAGAACTGAATGTGATGCAGGGTCGGCCAGCCGGCACGCTGCGGCTCAACGCAGCGCGGGTATCCATCGCCATGGTGCTGCAGCAGCAGCTGGCGGAGTTCTTTCGCGAGAACCCGCACGTGCACATCGAATTGACGAACGACGAGGGCTTCGTCGACATCGTGGAACGCGGCTTCGACGCCGGCATCCGCCTGGGTGAAAGCGTGCAGCAGGACATGGTGGCCGTTCCGCTAGGCGGCACGGTGACGATGGCCGTGGTCGGTTCACCCGAGTACCTGAAACGGGTGCCGGCGCCCCGTCATCCGAACGACCTTGCGCGCCACAACTGCGTGCGCTTTCGGGGCCTGGGCTCGGGAACGGTCTACAAGTGGGAGTTCGAGATCGACGGCCGCCCGGTCGATTACGAGGTGCAAGGCAACTTGACCATCTCGGACACGCTGTTCGGTCTGGACGCAGCGCTCGAAGGGGTGGGGTTGGCGTACACGTTCGAAGCGCTGGCAGCGCCCTACATCAAGGCCAAGCGACTGACGCGCGTTCTGACCAAGTTTTCGCCGACGTTTCCCGGCTTCTATCTGTACTACCCGAGCCGACATGACCAGCCGACGAAGCTGAAAGCCTTGATCGAGTTCGTCGGGCGATCCAAGAACTGATCGACCGATCGATCGTGCGTCGATCCGCTTCGAAAGTTGCAGCGACGCGCGGGCCGCACCGGAGTGACGCTTATGGCGTGCTGGAGGCGGCAGACACAGCAGGCACGACCGACACACCCTGCGCCCCCAGCGACAACGTCGTCTGCGCGCCCGCCGCCAGCGGCTGCGACAGGTCGGTCGACACCACGAAGACCGGCCCCAGCGCCGTGTCGAAACCGTATTCGTAGAAGCTGCCGAGATAGGCCGCCTTGCGCAGCGTGGCCGGCATTCCGTGCGCAGCACCGATCTCCCACGCCTCCGGTCGCACGGCGACTTTCACCGGGCCGGGCGCCGCCGGATGGCGCGGCTGCAGCAGCAGCGAGCCAAGCACGACAGACCCATCCTGTTGCGCCACCCCAGGAAACACCATCGCCTCGCCCATGAAGCCCGCGACGAATTCGCTTTCGGGCCGGCTGTAGAGCTGCTCGGGCGTGCCGCGCTGTGCGATCACGCCGTGGTCCATGACGATGATCTGGTCGCTCACGGCCAGCGCTTCGCTCTGGTCGTGCGTGACGTACGCCACGGTGAGGTTCAGGCGCTGTTGCAGCGCACGGATCTCTTCGCGCATCTCGCGCCGCAGGCGTGCGTCGAGGTTGGACAGCGGCTCGTCGAAGAGCAGCACCGCCGGCTCCAGCACCAGCGCGCGCGCCAGCGCCACCCGCTGCTGCTGGCCGCCGGACAGCTCGCTGGGCAACCGCTCGTCGAAGCCGACAAGCCCGACGCTGCGCAGCGCCTCGCGCGCACGCGCCGTGGCCTCGCTCTTCTTCACGCCGCTCATGCGCAGGCCGTAGCCCACGTTCTCGATCACATTCATGTGCGGGAACAACGCGTAGCTCTGGAACATCATGCTCACGTTGCGCTCGGCCGGACCCAATGTCGTCACGTCGCGCCCGCCCATGAAGATCGAGCCCGACGTGGGCGACTCGAGCCCCGCGATCATGCGCAGCGTGGTCGTCTTGCCGCAGCCCGACGGCCCGAGGATGGTGGTGAGCGTGCCCAGCGGCACCTCGAAGCTGATGCCCTTGACCGCCAACGGCGCGTTCTTGTCGTCGCCATAGCGCTTGGCAATGTTGCGGAACTCGATGCCACTGCTCATTGATTTGATTGCGCTCATTGCGTCATCTCCCCGTCAGGTCACTGGTGCCACTGGTGCGGCCGCCACGGGCGTGCCCACCTTGCGCCGCCCGAGCTTGCGCTCCCCCACCACCGCTTGCACGAGTCCGATGGCCAGCGACATCAGGATCATCAGCACCGTGCAATAGGCCAGTGCAATGCCGTAGTCGCCATTGCCCACGCGGCCGATGATGTAGGTGGTAGCCAGTTCGTTCTCGGCCGTCACCAGAAAGATCACCGCGCTCACCGTGGTCATCGCGCGCACGAAGCTGTAGACCAGGGCGGCCACCAGCGCCGGCTTCAGCAGCGGCAGCACTACCTTGAACAGCGTCTGCGACGTGGACGCACGCAGCATCATCGACGCCTCGTCGAGCGATCGGTCGAGCTGCTTGAATGCGGCAGTGCCCGCGCGCACACCCACCGGCAGATTGCGAAACATGAAGCACAGCACGATGATGAGTCCGGTGCCCGTCAACTCCAGCGGCGGCACGTTGAAGGCCAGGATGTAGCTCACGCCGAGCACCGTGCCCGGTATCGCAAAGGCCAGCAGCGCGCCGAACTCGAACAGCCCCCGGCCCTTGAACTCATTGCGCGCGAGCAGCCACGCGATCAGCAAGCCGAGCGCTGCGGTGATCGGCGCGGAAATGCCGGCCAGCTTCACGGTCGTGAACAGCGAGTTCCACGCAGTGCCCGCCCACACCAGCCCGAACTGGCCCCACTCCAGCGCGAAGGCCGTCTTGAAGTGGTTCAGCGTCGGGGTGTAGTCGCGCCCCCAGGTCTGCACGAAGCCGCCTGCGAACGCGAACAGGTAGACCACGGCCGTGAACCCGACCCATGGCAATGCAATGCAGTAGATGGTCCGGCGCACGCCGTCGGGCAACGGCATCGCAATGCCGGCATCGCCCTTGCCACTGACCGTCGTGTAATTCTTCTTGCCGAGCACAAAGCGCTGCAACGCGAACACGCCCAGCGCAAACATCGTCAACACCCACGCCAGCGAGGCCGCACGGCCCTGGTCGTATTGCGCGCCGACGATGGCGAAGAAGATGTCGGTCGACAGCACCGAGAACTGCCCGCCCACCACGACCGGATTGCCGAAGTCCGCCATGCTTTCGATGAAGCCGACAAGGAACGCATTGGCCAGTCCCGGCTTGAGCAATGGCAGCGTGACGGTGAAGAAGGCGCTGCGGCGGTCCGCGCGCAGCATCTGCGCCGCTTCTTCGAGGCTCGGCGCAATGCCCTGTACCACGCCCCGCATGATCATGAAGGCGATCGGCGTGAAGGCGAACAACTGCGCCACCAGCACGCCCGGCATGCCATAGAACCAGCGTGTAGGCTCGATGCCGAACACGCTCTCGAGCACCTGATTGACGACGCCCGCGCGGCCGAACAGAAGAATCAGGCCCAACCCCACGACGAAGGGCGGCGTGATGATGGGCAGCAGCGCCAGCACGCGCAGCAGGCCCTGGCCGCGCCGGCTGCCGCGCTCGGCCATGAGCGCCATCAGCGTGCCGAGGAATGTCGTGCCGGCGGCGGTCAGCAGCGCGAGCAGAAGCGTGTTCCACGCGACGCCGCAGCGCACGCCGCCGCTCAAACAACCCAGGCCCCAGATGCGCTCGGTGAATACGCGCTCGATGAATGCGCCAATCGACCAGTGCGCGTCCTCATCGAAAAAGGCGCCCGACAAGGCCTTGCTCACCGGATAGGCAATGAACAGCGCCATCAGCACGCCGCAGCCCGCAACGGCCGCCGACACGAACAGATCGCCCTTGAAGAAGCCGAGCCGCGCGACACCGAAAGCGGCCAGCAAGACCAGCGCCGCCAGCGCGATGAAGCCCCCGGCACCCATGCCGAATTGATTGACGGCCAGCTCGCCGAACTGCGCATTGAGCGCAGCGAAGCTCCAACCCTTCGCGCCGATGGCGAATCCCGCAACGGACAGTCCGATGAAGCCGATTGCGCCGCCTGCGAGCAGCCAGCGCCCTTGCGCCCGCCCTGCCGGCAGCAATCCGCCGACCGCGCAAGACAGCAGTCCGGCAAGTCCGACCAGCAGCCAGACCCGGCCCTGCGTGACCGCCTGCATCAACCCGTTCGCGCCTTCGCCCTGACTGAAGACTTGCGGAATGGCCTCGTACCAGGTCGCGTCCTGGATCGCATACCAAGGCAGGAACAGATAGGCGATGAAACCGAGTCCGACCCAGATCTGGATCCACCGCTGCGAACGCCGCATGGCGGCGATCGATGCCGGATTGACCGGCACCGCGATGCTGGCGCTGGCGTCCACTTAGCGCGGCAGCGAGTTGACGTCTTTCTCCCAGCGCGCAATCAGGCGGCGGCGCTCGGCGCTGGCGCCGTACTTGGCATAGTCGTAGTCGATGAACTTGATGCTCTTGAAATTGGGAATGCGCGGATCGAGCTTGGCATTCACATTGCTCGGCAGCTGGAACTGTTTGTTGGCCGCGCCCAGTTCCTGCGCGCTCGCGGTCAGCGCCCATTCATAGAACTTCTTGGCCGCATCCAGATTGCGCGCGCCCTTGATGATGCTCATCGAGCCGATCTCGGCACCGGTGCCGTCGCTGGGTGTGATGGTCTCGACCGGAAAGCCCTGCATCTTCTCGCCCGGACCGTCGTGCACAAAGCTGATCGACACGGCCGTCTCACCCCGCGCCACGGCCTTGATGGGCGCGGTGCCCGAACGCGTGTATTGGCCCACGTTCTTGTGCAGCCCCTTGAGGTAGTCGAAGGCCTTGTCCTCGCCCATGAGCTGCACCAGCGTCGCGATCATGGTGTAGGCGGTGCCGCTCGACGCGGGGTTCGCGACCTGGATATCGCCCTTGTATTCGGGCTTCAGCAGGTCGGCCCAGGTCTTGGGCACCGGCAGTTTCTTCTTGGCCAGCAACTCGGGGTTGTAGCCAAAGCCCAGCGGACCCGAATAGATGCCGACGGTCTTGTAGCCCGACTGCTTCGCCTGCTGCTGCGCCCACGTGTGCAGTTGCGGCAGCGTCGGCGACTTGTATTCGAGCGTGAGGCCCTGCTCCGCAGCTTGCAGATGCGGATCGCCGGTGCCGCCGAACCAGACATCGGTCTTCGGGTTGTCCTTCTCGGCGATGAGTTGGGCCAACGCTTCGCCTGAGCCCTTCAGGGAGACGTTGATCTTCACGCCGGTGGTACGGGCATACACGGTGGAGATCACGTTGCACCACTCGGCTTGTACGGAGCAGATGACGTTGACGCTCTGGGCGGATGCGCTGGCGGTGAATAGCGTGGCGGCGAGTGCGATTGCTGTTGCGGCGGTGGCGGGCAATGTTGTTTTCATTCTTTGGTCCTCCTCGTGCACGAAGCGCGAGCGCATGCGCGCTCGATCGAATTGCTTCAGTTTTATGACGGTTATGTGACAGCTTACGGCGCCGCGGAGGGTCTTGAACTCAGTACAAGTACTGCTGTCGTGACTGAAAACCGATCACGCTCCCAACACCGCCTTCGGCAAACAACTCTCCGTAGCCCTCAACACATACCGATCCGTCCGCCCCAACACAGGCCACCCGATCGAGTCGCGCTGCGCCGCCACAGCAGCCCGCCACCCCGCATCCGCCTCAACCGCAGCCCACCCCTTCTCCCGCGCCGCATCGTCCGCCCATCCCAACATGGTGACCACCTGCGGCATCCTCGGCCCACTCGCCATATCCGCCACCAGCATCACCTGCGCACCCTGCTCACGCAGCAGCGGCAACTGCACATCCCGCAGAAACGCATTGGTCGCAGCCCCCTGCCCCAACGCGGCCTCGTGCATCAGCAGTTCATGCACACCACCGATGGTCCGCTGCGCATCGGAAGGATCCGGCGCCCAACCCGCATTCGGCTTCAGAAAACACAGGTCATACCGCTCGACCATCTCCGACCCCGCATTGGTCTCCGCCCGCAGACTCAACCAATCCGGATCGGTATAGAAAGGCGCCCAGCGCGCCTCGCGTTCGGCCAGGTCCGCATACGCCATCAAGTACACGAACCCCGGCATGCGCGGGCCGGCAGTTACTGTCCACTGCCCGATGCATTGCACGCCGTGGCGCTTGAACAGCGGCGGCAGCCGTTCGAAGCGCGCATGCAGGTCGGGCATGCGCCCGGGCGCCACGCTGTACAGGCGAAGTTCGTAGATCATGTCCAGTCCGGTCCTTTGCGCATTCGTTCGTTCAACTAGTCAATTGGATTCAATTACCGCTCTCACGACTCACGGTGATCAACTCCGACAGCGGCTTCCACGACTTCCCATCGAAGCGCGCCAGCCGTGCCGACCGAATCGGGTAATAGTCATCGGCGCTGTACGACACCTTGCTGCCCGGCAGCAGCATGCCCAGCTCGACATCCTTCAGTCCCTGGATCTGCTTGAGCAGGTTCTCGCGCGTGAGGTTGTCGCCGCAGCGCTCCAGCGCCATCGCGACCAGTTGTGCACCCATGTACGTATAGACCGACGTGGTGTCGCCCGGATCGTCGTTCGGCAGGTACTTCTTGAAGTAAGCCAGGTATTCCTTCATCGCCTTGTCGTCGGCCCAGGTCGGGTCCGATGGCGTCTTGAACCAATAGGTCGACACCAGTCCGGTCGAGTTGTCCAGGCCGGCCGGCGTGAGCACGCCGGTGATCGAGCTGGCGACGTACGGCACGATGTAGAACGGCTTCCAGCCGATGGCCGCGACCTTGCGGATGGCCTGCGCGCCGGCCTTGTTGGACGTGAAGGCGACGAAGGTGTCGGCGCCGGTGGCCTGCAATTGCAGCACCTGCGAATCAACGGTCGGGTCCGACACTTCCTGCGTCGCTTCCTTCAAGATCTGGCCGGCCTTGTCACCGAGCCCGCGCTTCAGGCCGCGCAGGTAGCTCTTGCCGACATCGTCGTTCTGGAAGAGCACGGCGATCTTCGCGTTCGGGCGTTCGGTGCGCAGGTACTTGCCGTAGATCTCGCCTTCGATGTCATACGCGAACGAGAAGGGCACGGTCCACGGATTGTTCTTCGGGTCGTGCAGTCCGGTGCTGCTGGCATAGAACAGCAGTTGCGGCACCTTGCGCGAGTTCATGTACTTCTGGATGGCGGTCTGCGACGGCGTGCCCATGGACGCGACCATCGCCAGCACCTGGTCGTTCTCGACCAGCTTGCGCGTGACTTCGACGGTCTTCGGCGGCGTGTAGGCGTCGTCTTCCGACAGCAGGTTGATCTTGCGTCCGTTGATGCCGCCCTTGGTCTCGTTGAGCATCTTGTAGTACGCGACGTGCATGCGCCCGACCATCGAATAGGCCGAGCCGGGGCCGCTGTAGGCGACGGTCTGGCCGAGCTTGATCTCGGTGTCGGTCACGCCGGGTCCGTAGGCTTTCTGGGCGAAGGCCGGCCAGGCGGCGAGGCTCGCGACGGCAGCGAGCGCAATGAGGGTTGAACGCATGGAAGGCTCCTTGTGTGTCTCGATTCGGATTGCGCACGCGGCCGGTTCGGGTTCGGCCGTTCGACGCAGAAGCGAGTGGACAGGAGGCGCCACACGGCGTCAGTCCCTGCGCAGAGGGACTGGGTTTACCCCGTGCGGCCGGGCGGCTTTCCCGGCAACGCAACCGGCGGCGCAGACGGCGTCCGCAATTCAAAGAGCTGTTGCTGCCAGCGGCTCCACAGGCCGAGATAGCGGATCAGCAGCTCGCGTTCGCTGCCGATGCCCAGGCGCTGGTAGGCACGGTGGCGGTAGGTCTTGACGCTCTCCTCGCCGACCACCAGGTCGAGCGCGATGCCGGCCGACGAGAGCCCGTACAGGATGCGCGCGCAGACCTCCATCTCGCGCCGCGGCAGGTCGGTCATGGCGACCATGCACGACTCGATTTCCTCCAGCGACGACAGCGCAATGCCCAGGCTGCGCTGCCGCAT
>CAIQMJ010000229.1 GCA_903872875.1 uncultured Variovorax sp. | reverse complement strand
GTGCTGAGCGGGACACACACGGCAAATGATGCCGCCGTGATTCTGCACGTTCCTGCAGGCGCTCCCCTCTTGGAGCCTGGCTGGTGAATAGCAGCGTCGCTTTTATTCAACCTACCAGGTAGCCGCCATGCACTTTCCTCCCCATCGGCCTCGGCGTTTTCATGCCCGGGCCTCGCTGATTCTCTTCACCTCCTCCCTGTTGTTTGCCGCCGGTGTCTCCGCTCAGACGGAGCCCGCCTCGCCGGCCGTGAATGCAACGCAGGTCGCCTCCCCGAAGCTGGTGCTTGCCGAGCTCACGCAGCTCCGGGTTCCCTGGCAGCCTGCCGGCCGGCTGGACCGTCGTGTTCTCGAGTGCGGCATGTTCGGCACCCACGCCGATCACCACGGTGACGGTGGCGGCCAGCAGCACCCAGGCTTTCTACGCTTGCGTGACCAGCCCGATCAACTCCGTTGCCGTCGTGCAGCCGGTGTACTTCCAGGTCAAGTCGACCACCGCGTCGACCAACGGCCAGGTCCTGAGCGACGTTCTGCACGACGCCGTCAACGTGACCGTCAACCCGACGTTCGTGTTCACGGTCACGCCGAGCAACACCGGCGAGGCTCCCCTGGGCGGCAGCGCGACCTACGCACACAACATCAGCAACACCGGCAACCAGCAGTGCGGTGCCAGCGGCTTCACCATCGTCGCCACGCCTTCGCCCGCCGGCGTGACGGCAGGCTGGACGACCGCGCTGTACCTGGACGTCAACAACGACGGTCAGCTTGACAGCGGCGACACGCTGATCACCGGCGGCACGCTGCCCGCGATCGCAGCGGGTGCGACCGTCAAGGTGCTGGTGCGGGTGTTCGTGGGCAACAGCGCCGTCGGCAGTGCCGAAAGCGTGACCGTGACCGTGACCGACACGACCGCCGCGCCCAACAACTGCGTGATCAACGGTGCCAATCCGGTCGACACGACCACGGTGAACACCGCCGTCGTCAAGCTGGAAAAGAAGCAGTCCGTCATCGACTGCCCCGGCACCGCCACGCCGGTTTTCGACGGCGTCAACATCACCCGCAAACCTGGTGAATGCATCGCCTACCAGGTGATCGCAACCAACACGGGTGCGTCAGCGGTGACCAACGTGTCGGTGAACGATGTCATCCCGGCCAACAGCAACTACGCGGGCGCCACCCAGCCCGCGATAGGTGCGCGCTGCGTCGCAACCAAGATGACTGCAGGTTCGGTGTCCTTCGCGGCCGCCGGCGCGCCTGTCAACGCCGTCAGTTGCGGCAGTGCATCCAACACGCTCGATGCGGGCGGCACCGTGACCCTGCGCTTCACTGTGCAGGTCAACCCTTAATCCATCGCCACTGCCTCCCCCAAGAGGCATGCCACGCCCATTCTTCCTTCCGGGGGGCGTGGTTTTGGCAGGTCCACGTGCCTGCCTTTTTTTCCGTGCGGATCGGTTCGATCGGACTTGTCCGCAGGGAAAAGACAAATCGTGTCCGCGGCTCCTGAAAGGGTCGCAGCCAACCGTTGGATGGAATCAGGTGTGAAGAAAACTACAGCGTCGGCCCTCAGTTTTAGGCATGCAGCCATGCGTCGAACCTGCCAGCCCGTCGCTTGGTCCGCATTGGCCATGGTGTTTGCGTTTGCAGCATGTGCGCCCTTCGCTGCGTCTGCCAGGACGCCGGCGGCCGGCACCGTCATCACTGCCCAGGCCTATGTCGAATACCAGCCTGCAGGTATTGCGCAGGTGGAGCGTGCCAATTCCAACGCCGTGCGCGCCAACGTCCTGCCGGTCGAGTCGCTCGTGCTGACCACGCCGCAGAACGTCAACCGTCCGCCCAATGCCGTGGCCACGCTCGGCCATCTGCTGACCAACACCGGCAACCTCACGTCCAGCTATTCCCTGAACCTCCTGCCCGGTGGCGCCGGCTGCCCGGCCACCACCTTCAACCTCACATCGCTGCGGCTCGTGCGGGATGCCAATGGCAACGGCGTGGCCGACGCGGCCGACCCGGTGCTGCCGCTCGGCACCGCCGGCGCCCTGCAGCTCGCAGCCGGCGAATCGGCGAGCCTGCTGGTGCAGGGCATGACGCCCAACAGCGGCAGCGGCACGGGTTGCATCGTGCTCTCGGCCACCACGGCGTTGCAGGCGCAGACCGCGTCGAACGTGGACCTCGTCCAGCTCAGCAACGCCGCCATCGTCACGCTGTCCAAGTCGGCCAGCTACTCCGGCGTGATGCAGCCGAACGTGAGCGTCATCCAGTTCGACATCCGGGCCAGCAACATCGGCGTGCAGGGTGCCGTCGGCACGCCGACCGTTGCGCCCGCCGCCACGCCGATCATGGTGGACGGCGTGGCGCGCACGTTGCTGCTGGTGCGCGATGTCATTCCGACCGGCCTGCAGTATGTGGCGGGCTCGCTGGCATCGGCGGCCGGCGATGCCGTGCGCCTGTTCCGGTTGCCTGGCGACCCGCCGTTCAACTACCGCGCCGCCGGGGACGATGCGTCGGCGGTCGAGGTCGCCATCGGCATACCGACCGGCATCGTCGCCGACGGCAGCATGTCCATGCGCTTCTCGGCGAAGGTGATGGCCGGCGCACCCGACTACGTCGTCAACGAAGCGCAGAGCTACTACTACGACGGAGCCGTATCGGCCCGCGCCGGCAGCAACACCGCCGTCGTGCCGATCACCGCCGCGCGCATCGGCCTGGCCAAGGCGGCGGGACCGGTCACCGCCAATTTCGATGCCAACGGCGTGCCCGATGGAACCGGTAGCCCTGCATGCGGATCAATAGGCGTCCGATATCGTCGCGCTCGATCTCCTCGACGAAACGTGCATTGACTATCACGCTGCGATGGATCTGCCAGAAATCACGTCGATCGAGCCGCAAGGCGACAGTCTGGATGCCGTGACGAACCAGCCCCGACGACTCCTTCAGAAAGAAGCGGGTATAGCCAGTCTCCGCCTGCAAATAGCGGACTTCGTTCACGGCGGTCCAGATCAGCTTGCGACCGCTCGTCATCTGCAGATAGCGGGCGGCACCTTCCGTTTCGCCGGGTGCCTCCGAGGTCGAAGGGCGAATGGCCGAGTCACGAAGTATCTGCTCGGTACGCAACAGTGCCTGTTCGAGTCGGGCCAGTCGAAGCGGCTTCACCAGGTAGTCGGCAGCGCCGATGTCGAAGGCCGCCAGAGCGTGCGAAGGCTCGCCGGTGACGAAGATGATCGGACAGTGGCGGGCCACTTCCTTGGCAATGTCGAGACCCGATCGCGTGTCGGCCAAGCCGATGTCCAACAGTGCAATGTCGGGCTGGTAGCGATGCAGCACGTCCAGCGTTTGCGAAGCCGACGCTGGCGTAGCGACGACCCGCCAGGCCGGACGCAGGCTCTTGATCATGAGTGCCACGGCCTCTGCCTGCGCGGGATCGTCCTCTGCGATGACGATGTTTAGTTTTTCCACCTTAGGATCCCCTCTTTGGGCGGAAGTTTAAGAGCGCCGCGCTGTTCTGGGACATATCGAATGCAATACCCGGAATAGGACATTGAAGCAGCAAATCCAACCGCTGAACCTGATCTATCGGGCATTGAAGCCGAGCATAGTCTCCAGGTTCTTGTCGTCGTTGTTGAGGTTTTTCTTTACGCGAATCGCAACATCTCGTCTTTCGATGCCAAAAAGTTTGAATTCGTGGAAGTTTTCTGCGGTTTGAGCATCTTTATCCAACGACGTCATTTCGTGCGGATAGTCTTTGTCCCCAAGATTGCGCTGCTACACCTCAGCGCCTGATGGCAACGGAAAGACGCTCATGATTCTCTGGACCGCCCTGTTTCTGTGGATCGGTGCCTTGTGCTGGTTCTTCTACATTCGATTGCATCTCACTGTCGGTCGTCTGCATCGCCGCATCGCATTCAAGCCGCGCGGCGCATTCGATTCACACCAGCTGTTCGGATGCCTTCTGAGTGGGAATCTCGCGGTGCTGGAGCAGGACGACTTCAATCAATTGGAAAGCTCCCTCTCGATCCGGCGTGCGCGTGACCTCCTGGCGATCTACTGGGGCATCGAGTCGCGTGCGCATTGGTTGAGCGCAATCGAGGCTCGACTGAGAAGCCTTGGAGAAGTCTCATCGGCTGAGCGCATATTGATCGATCAGTGGCGGCCTGAAGCTTTTTCCGACACGGAGGGCCTCGATCCATTGCAGGACGTATGCACCTTTCTTTCCTCGGAAGCCCATGTGATCGGTAGGCATGAGATCCAGGAAAGCCACCTGAGTCCAATGGCCTGGGATATCCAGCAGGTTGCATATGCTGTGCGGCTGGGACTGGTTGCAGGCTATACGCGAGTCGAATCCGCTCAACGTGTCATGGATCGTCTGCAGCGCGAGGCTCGCCAGCACTATGTTTCCTGGAACGACTACTTTCTTTCATCTCTGATCGGCATGGGAATGCGCCACCACGTGGACATTTTTTCGCCCGGCGATTGGCACCGCATCGCACAGACCTATACCGTGCTCCGATCTTCCTGGGATCGCCTGCTGCGACATGCGTCGACGTGGTCATCGATCGACGCTTCGGCGAGCCAGGCCGCTGCAGCGGCTCTTGCTCAAATTGCTGACCGCGGTATGCGTGACTCCATGACTTCAGTGCGCTTTCAGCTCTGATTGATGGTCCATTGACAATGTCTCGTCGTCGAGATCCTTAACTTGCAAATCATGCATTTTCTGGAGAAATCCAGAGATTCGTCATGGATTGAGGTGCCACGAGCGGCATTGCAGGAATATGCGTGGTTCTGACGTAGACGGAGTTCTTCAACCATGATTGTCGATGTCCCGGAGAGGCCGCTTCGCATCGCGGGGCTCAATGCGCATCGGGCTTCGCTGGAAAGCATGCGGGTCACGGTAGAAGCATTGGGTTACCAGTTCCATGGATTCGAGCAATCCCAGGCTCTCTTGAAGGCGTTGCAACGGCAGCCGTTTGATCTGCTGCTTCTCGCATGGCATTTTCCGGATCATGACGGTGTCAATTTGATTCGAAGACTGCGTCTTGAAATGGACAATCGCATTCCAGCCATGATTGTGGCGCGTCGAGCGACGAAGAAAGAGCAAGTGGAGGCGCTTTGTGCGGGCGCCGATGTGTTTCTCGCTGCGCCCGCGCCACACGAGTTTTCCGCAAGACTTGAAGCCTTGGTACGCCGAGCTTTTCCGCAGCGCAATACTGCACCCACCGCGTTTGGTCCCTACCGCTTTCACCCTGAAGCGAGAGCCTTGCGGCTTCGTGGCGAGGTCGTGGAACTGCAATTCCGGGAGTACGATTTGGCGCGATTCATGTTCCAGAATCTGGGCTATCTGCTAAGCCGCAAGCGAATATGCGACGCGGTATGCGTGGGACTCGACCCGGATTCACGCGCCCTGGATACGAGGATGTCTCGTATTCGAACCCGCCTGAGCATCTGCCCTGAAAATGGATTCGTCCTGTCAGCCAGTTATGGCCAAGGCTATCGGCTGGACGCCGTGAATGCCGAGACGATGCCGGCATGGCTGGACTGAAGAGAGGAGTTGGCGACCCTATCGATGTGCGCTGAAACCCGAATACCCCAAACCAGGATGCCGAATGTCAACACAAGCGCGCTAGGCATGCTGGAGAGAATTGGCATGAGATCGGCAGCGGCGCCGAGTACTTTCCTCACCATGTAGTCAGGCAGGGAGGAAAGAAAGATGGCGAAGGTCATTACGCAAAGCAGTCGGAGTCCAACGGGTATGCCCAGCGCGCACAGGCGTACCCAGAAATCGCGATCGTCGCCGTGCGTATTCGTGCAATGGCAGATGTAGATGGAAAAGAGCTGTGCCGCGCAGATCGATATGCCGCTGACCGCTGGATCGAGATCGGGGTCGTCGATGCCGAGCCAACAGAGGCTGGTCATGATGAGCAGGAATGTCCCGTACTTGACTTTGTCGAAGCGACTGATGTGACCCTGTCGAAGGTCACGGATCAATGCATTGACTTTCCAGATGTACATGGTGATGGAGGGGGTGAAGGCGCAGCGTGCAGACTCGATGAGTGCACGGAAGTTATCGCCAAGCACCGATTCGGTGATCGTGATGGAGTGAATCCCTCCAAAATTGATACGAACTGATGGATTGCGATGTCGAACTGCCAAGAACCGTGTGCATTGGTACGACGGGAGCAGTCGTTCCATGTGGTTCCGCCCATGCGCTTCTGGAGTCCGGCCGCTTCCATATTTGCGGAAGGCCGCACTCTGCGATGCCGCGCCTCTTCGCGCGGATCATGGCAAGCAGCTCATCAAGCCAAATCGCTTATTGAATAGGCATTTCGGCGGATTCGGCCGATTGCTGCAATTCGTCGAACTTCCTGCCTAAGATCGCGCCGCGCCTTGAGCGCAGATCAGAAAAACCGAGCTCTCTTCATCAAGAAAATCCAATGGCAACTGCATCCAAGACCTCGACTTCTTCCCAATCGACGCCAGCTCCAAAGCGTGCCCCCAATTCGGCATTCTGGAAGCCGCTGACGCCGAGCACCACGCTTGCGGCCGTGATCGGAACGACACCACTGCCGCGCACGGACGTCATGAAGAAACTGTGGGAATACATCAAGTCCCACGAGCTGCAGGATCCGGCGGATGGCCGCACGATCAATGCCGATACGAAGCTGGCCGCGGTCTTCGGCAAGTCCCGGGCGTCCATGTTCGAAATGCCTACGCTGATCAGCAAGCACCTGAAATGATGGCGTTCAGGCCCGCAGCCAGAAGGGCTGCAGGCTGCCTGTCTGATTGAGTCCTTGAGTCAGAGCGGGAGGTCGCCTGCCGGGCGGCCGAGCCATTTCTTTGACATTGCATCGATGTCGCCGCTCTTCTTGGCATCCGCAATGATGCCGTTCACCTTGGCCTTCAGCGCATCTTCGCCTTTGGCGATGCCGATGTAATTCGGACTGTCCTTCAGCAGCAGCTTGTACTCGGCACCCAGTTGTGGGTTCTTCTGCATCATGTTGCCCGCGACCGACGCGCTGGTCGCCACCAACTGGGTCTGACCGGCCACGAAGGCGGCAATGGTCGCGTTGTTGTCCTCGAAGCGCTTGACGTCCACACCTGTGGGGGCGACCTTGGCGAGCTCCTGATCCTCCATTGCGCCGCGCGTCACACCAACGCTCTTGCCAGCCAGATCGGCCCAGGACTTGATGTTCATGCTCTTGGCTGCGAACACCGCCTGGAAGAAGGGCGAATAGGCGGCCGTGAAGTCGATCACCTTCTCGCGCTCGGCGTTCTTGCCGAGCGTCGAGATCACGAGATCGGCCTTCTTGGTCTGCAGGTAA
Organism: uncultured Variovorax sp.; assembly: GCA_903872875.1. Classification (GTDB taxonomy): domain Bacteria; phylum Pseudomonadota; class Gammaproteobacteria; order Burkholderiales; family Burkholderiaceae_C; genus Variovorax. The sequence continues at coordinate 6,915 of CAIQMJ010000229.1, read as the reverse complement.
GGAATGCGGTTGGCGCTGGTCACGGGCACCAGTTCAACCTTGACGCCGAGTTTTGCGGCAATCAACTTCGCCATGTCGACATCCAGACCCTGCGGCGCCATGTCGATGCCGACAAAACCGTAGGGCGGATAGTCGGTCGGAATGGCGATCTTGATCGTCTTCGACTTCATGATGTCGTCCAGCGCAGTCTGTGCCTGGACAGCGGTAGAACCCAGCAGCGACAGCGCGGCGAGGCCGATGGCGAATTGGCGTTTGGAGATTTTCATGGTGAAGGTCCTGGTACGGGTTGAGGAATTGCCTTGGGACAAGCGGGAGCGGCCTTCGCAAGTGCCGCGCCAACTGCCCCTTGTCCGACGGTGATTCGCTCTCTTGTATGCAAGACTTGTGCCTCAGGTTGAACGTGCAGCACGGTACGCATTGCCCTGATGCGGTGCGCTTGGCGCGAGGTGCGCAGAATGGCGCAGGGCGTGCCGACGAGCGCGTGCGGCCTCGGCCGACGCCGCTGGCGCACCAGATCCGTGATGACTGGCGTTCAGTGAATATTCCCCGTACCCCTTGCCGCGGCGTTTTCCGATGAAGCGTGCCGTCGCCGAATGGTTTCAGCACAAGAGTTGGAAGCCCTTCGCATTCCAGCGCGCGGTGTGGACTGCGATAGCGCGCGGTAAGTCGGGTCTGTTGCATGCAACCACCGGTGCCGGCAAGACCTACGCGGTCTGGCTCGGCGCGCTGCAGGCCTTTGCTGATGCAACGGCATCGCCGGAGCAAGCGGCGGACCTCGCCGGCGAACGCGCCCGCAGGAAGGCTCCCCGATCGAAGGCCGCGTCCACGAAGGTCACGCCGCCTCTGACCGTTCTCTGGATCACGCCGATGCGCGCACTTGCTGCAGATACGCTTCGCGCCTTGCAACAGCCACTCGAGTCGCTCGCCCCGAACTGGTCCAGCGGCGCGCGCAGTGGCGATACCGCATCTGCCGAACGCAGTGCGCAGAACCGGCGACTGCCTACCGTGCTCGTGACGACGCCTGAAAGCCTGTCGGTGCTGCTGTCTCGCGACGATGCCGTCGAGGTACTTGGGACCGTGCGGATGGTGGTCGTCGACGAATGGCACGAGTTGCTTGGCAACAAGCGCGGCGTGCAGGTGCAACTGGCGCTCGCACGCCTCCGACGCTGGAATCCGGACCTTTGCGTGTGGGGCATGTCGGCCACGCTGGGAAATCTTCACGAGGCCATGCACACGTTGCTGGGCACGAAAACCGGCACGCTGGTACAGGGCAAGGTGCCGAAGGACCTGCGCATCGACTCCTTGCTGCCCGGGCGCGCCGAACGCTTTCCGTGGGGCGGCCATCTGGGCCTCACGATGCTGCCGCAGGTGATCGGGGAAATCGCTGCAAGCCGTACCACGCTGGTCTTCACCAACACGCGTTCGCAGGCGGAGATCTGGTACCAGGCGATGTTGGAGGCCCGTCCCGACTGGGCCGGTCTGATCGCGCTGCACCACGGCTCGCTCGATCGCGGCGTGCGCGAGTGGGTGGAGGCCGGCCTCAAGAACGGCGAACTGCGCGCCGTGGTCTGCACGTCGAGCCTGGATCTCGGCGTCGATTTCCTGCCGGTCGAACGGGTGTTGCAGATCGGCTCCGCCAAAGGCGTGGCGCGTCTGTTGCAGCGAGCAGGGCGCTCGGGCCACGCACCGGGCCGGCCTTCGCGCATCACACTGGTGCCGACGCACAGCATCGAGATGGTCGAGGGCGCCGCCGCGCGCGCTGCCGTGGCTTCAGGCCACATCGAGGCCCGGTCCACGCCGGTGCAACCACTGGATGTGCTGGTGCAGCATCTGGTCACGGTGGCGCTGGGCGGCGGCTTCGTTCCGGAGGATCTGTACGCCGAAGTCCGCACCACGGCGGCCTACGCCGCGCTGCCGCGCGAAAGCTGGGATTGGTGCCTGTCCTTCGTGCGTCAGGGCGGACCGTCACTGGCAGCCTATCCGGACTATCAACGCGCAGTGCCGGACGCCAACGGCGTCTGGCGGGTGCCCGATGCGCGGCTCGCGCGGCGGCACCGCATGAACATCGGCACCATCGTGAGCGACGCCAGCATGGCGGTGCAGTACATCGGCGGCGCGAAGATCGGCAGCGTGGAGGAAAGCTTCGCGGCGCGCATGAAGCCCGGCGACTGCTTCCTGTTCGGTGGTCGCCTGCTGGAGCTGGTGCGCATCCGCGACATGACGGCATGGGTGCGGCGCGCGACCGGCAGCAGGCCGGCCGTGCCGCGGTGGAACGGCGGGCGGATGCCGCTGTCGACCACGCTGGCCGATGCCGTCGTGCAACAACTGGCGCTCGCGGACCAGGGGCGTTACGACACGCCCGAACTGCAGTGCGTGCGGCCGCTGCTCGACATCCAGAAGCAATGGTCGGCGCTGCCCACGCCGCAGACCTTGCTGGCCGAGGTGCTGAAGACGCGCGAGGGCTGGCACCTGTTCCTCTACCCCTTTGCGGGCCGTCATGTGCATCTCGGGTTGGCGAACCTGCTCGCCTGGCGCGTCGCCCAACATGCGCCGCGCACCTTCTCCATCGCAGTCAACGACTATGGTTTCGAACTGCTCAGTGCGACCGAGGTCGATTGGCCTGCGCTTCTGCCGCAGGTGCTGCGGACGGGCCATGATGCGCAGGCGCAGCAGGCCATGGCGGAGATGACGGCCGGCGAAGGCGAGCGCAGTGCGCTGTTGCACGAGGTGCTTGCCAGCCTGAACGCGAGTGAACTGGCGCAGCGGCGCTTCCGCGAAATCGCGCGTGTGTCCGGACTGATCTTCCAGGGTTATCCGGGCGAGAAGCGCAGCAACAAGCAACTCCAGGCCTCGTCCTCTCTCTTCTGGGAGGTGTTCCGCAAGTACGACCCGCAGAACCGGCTGCTGCTGCAGGCCGAACAGGAATTGCTGGCGCAGGAGCTGGAAATCGGTCGGCTGCGCGAGACGCTGGAGCGCATGAACGTACAGCAGCTGGTCGTGCAGCCGCTCGCACGTCCGACGCCCTTCGCGTTCCCGCTGATGGTCGAACGTTTCCGCGAGAAGCTCAGCAACGAAAGCGTGGCCGATCGCATCGCGCGCATGGTGGCGCAGCTCGAGAAGGCAGCCGGCGGTGCGGTGCCCGTCGGCGATGTGGCCGATGTCAAGGCCGGCATGGCGTTCGGCCAGGACGCCGTCGGCAGCGCGCCGGAAGGCCGGCCGCGCCGTCGGCGCGAACGCAAGCCGTCGAAACCGTTGCCGCCGCTTTGAGTGTTCTGAGTGGTGCAGCGCCGGTGGTGTCCACCGCGAGCGCGCGGTATTCGGCGCAGCAGTACACGGCGACAAAGCTCTCGTTTAAGCTGCCGGGCATGAGCAGCCTCAACCCCAAAACCTACGACTCCGTTCCCTCCCGCAAAGTCGCCTTCCTCGGCCTTGGCGTGATGGGCTTTCCCATGGCGGGCCATCTGACGAAGGCCGGCCACAGCGTCGCGGTCTACAACCGCTCGCCAGCCAAGGCCGCGGCCTGGGTGGCCGAATTCGGTGGACGCAGTGCGCCGACGCCGCGCGAGGCCGTCGCCGGCGCGGACATCGTGTTCTGCTGCGTCGGCAACGACGACGACCTGCGCTCCGTGGTGCTGGGCGACGACGGCGCGCTGGCCGGCATGGCCCAGGGCGCGGTGTTCGTCGACCACACGACGGCCTCTGCCGACGTGGCGCGCGAACTGTCGACCGTGGCACTGGCTCGTGGCCTCCAGTTCATCGATGCACCGGTGTCCGGTGGCCAGGCCGGTGCGCAGAATGGTGCGCTGACCGTGATGTGCGGTGGCGATGCCGCGGCATTCGATGACATCAAGCCGGTCGCCTTGGCCTTCTCGCGTGCCGTCACCCTGCTGGGTGAGAGCGGCGCCGGTCAGCTTGCGAAGATGGTCAACCAGATCTGCATCGCAGGCCTGGTGCAGGGCCTGAGCGAAGCGGTGGCCTTCGGCCAGCGCGCCGGCCTCGACATGGAAGCCGTGCTGGGCGTGATCAGCAAGGGTGCCGCGCAGAGTTGGCAGATGGAGAACCGCGGCAAGACGATGATCGAAGGCAAGTTCGAATTCGGCTTTGCGGTCGACTGGATGCGCAAGGACCTGGGCCTGGTGCTCGACGAGGCCAAGCGCAATGGTGCCCGGCTGCCGGTCACGGCGCTGGTCGACCAGTTCTATGCCGACGTCCAGCAGGCTGGCGGCCAGCGCTGGGACACGTCGAGCCTCATCACGCGCCTGAAGTAGAGAGGCTCGCCGCCGCTTTTCAGCGGATCGGCGAAGTCACCACGCCGTTGGTCGGCGTGGCGGGAACGGCCGACGGAGACGAGGGCAGCGGTTCCATCGGCGGCAGCGGCACATTGGAGCGCGAGGCGGCAGGCGAGGCCGCGCCTTCCGCGCTGCCGCTGACCTGGCGCAACTGGCCGGCGAGCTCGGCCTCGCTGACGACCTCGATCACGCGAACGACCTTGTCGACGCCGGCCACGCCGCGGGTGATGTCGGCTGCGCGGTCCGCTTCACGGCGCGTCGCGATGCCCATGAGGTAGACCACATTGCGTTCGGTCACGACCTTGAAGGAGTTCGCAAAGATGTCCTTTGCGTCCAGCAGCGACGCCTTGACCTTGCCGGTGATGAAGGTGTCGTTGGAGCGTTGCTGGAACGAGCCGGACGCACCCACCGCGACTTCGTTGAACACCGTGCGCACGTTGTCGACGCGCTTCACGACCTCTTCGGCGCGCCGGCGGTCGGCCTCGTTGCCGACCGTGCCGGTCAGCAGCACCTGGCGGTTGAAGCTGGTCACGCTCACGTACATCTGGTCGTTCGCGATCTCGCGGATGCGTGCGGCGCCGCGCAATTCGATGCCCTGGTCGTCGAGTTGCGCACCGGAGGTGCGGCGGTCGGTCGCGACCAGGCCTGCGCCGGCAGCCGCGCCGCCGACCACCAGCGGAACGCAGCCTGCGAGGGCGGCGACCAATGCGGCACCGGCCGTGAGTGCAAAAGCCGTGCGGCGGATCGATGTGCGTGTCATGAGAGGGCTTCCTGTTCTCCGAGTAATTGGGCGTCGACACCATCGCACAGGCAGTGCAGCGCGACGAGATGGACTTCGTGGACGCGCGCGGCGCGTTCGTGCGGCACGCTGATCTGCACGTCGGTTTCGCGCAGCGCGCGCCCGATGGTGCCGCCGTTGCCTCCCAGCAGGGCGACCACCGTCATGTCCCGGCCATGGGCGGCGCGAACCGCGGCCAGTATCGATGCCGACTGGCCGGTGGCGCTCAATGCCAGCAGCACGTCGCCCGTCTGCCCGAGGGCGCGCACATGTCGCGCGAAGCGATCCGGGTCGCTGGCCTGCGGCGTGTCGGCCGACGGATCGGCCATGTCGCCGGGCAGTGCGATGGCACCGAGCTCGGGGCGCTCGCGTTCGAAGCGGCCGACGAAATAGGAAGCAAACTGCGCCGCCAGCAGGCCCGAGACGCCGGAGCCGCACGCGAGGATCTTGCCGCCGCTCGTCATGCACGCCAACAGCGCCTGCATGGCTTGCGAGATCGGCTTGCTGAGGAGGGGGCCCGTCTGGTATTTGAGGTCGGCACTGTCGATGAAGTGCTGCTGAATCCGTTGCTCAAGCATGGGGCGGGATCATAACTGTGGGGTGTGAAACAGAAGGTGTGAGCAGGCGGTGTGATCGAGTGGGCGGAGCAAGGTTCAACCCGCGTCGAATGCACCTTGCAACCATTCGATGCCGTCCTCGATCAGCACGACATCGAAGCGACAGGGCGGCGGGGTGCGCAGCCGGGTCAGGTAGTGTCGCGCCGCGAACACGATGCGGCGCTGCTTCACGTGGGTGATGCTTCCGCCAGCGCCGCCGTGGGTACCGCGCGTGCGCTGCCGCACTTCCACGAACACCAGCGTCCCGTCGCGCGGGTCGCGCACGATCAGGTCGATTTCGCCGCCGCCGCGCCCTGGGGTTCGATAATTGCGCGCAACCAGTGTCAGTCCCGCGCGCTGCAGGTGCGCAAGCGCCGCTTCTTCGCCCGCATCGCCGCGCTGCTTGGTCGTCGCGCCGCCTGCGATCCCGTTCTTCTGGAGATCTGTCATTTGAGTTCCTCCCTCGCTTCCGCCGCTTTCGGCAATGCCCTGCCCGCCGCACGCGAAGCCGCGGGCGCGCAGCATTATCCGCAGGCCACGTTGTACGTCGTCGCCACGCCCATCGGCAATCTGGCCGATATCACGCTGCGTGCGCTTCACGTGCTGCACACCGTCGATGCCATTGCCTGCGAAGACACGCGCCACACGCAGGGCATGCTGCGCGCCTACGGCATCGATCGCCCCGGCGCGCAACTGCTGGCGGCGCACCAGCATAACGAGGCCGAGGCGGCGCAGTCGGTGGTGGCGCGGCTGGCCGCCGGCGAACGCATTGCGTACGTGAGCGACGCCGGCACACCGGGCGTGAGCGACCCCGGCGCCCGGCTGGCCGCCGCGGTGCGCGAGGCCGGCTACCGCGTGCTCCCGCTGCCGGGCGCGAGCAGCGTGATCACGTTGATCAGCGCGGCAGGGCTGGTCGCAACCGGCGAGGACAGCGCGTTCGTCTTTGCGGGCTTCCTGCCGAACAAGGCTGGCGAGCGCGACACCGCCGTTGCCGCGTTGGCCGGTGAGCCGCGCAGCGTCGTGATCCTCGAAGCACCGCACCGTATCGAGGCGCTGTCGCGCGCACTGGCTGTGCTCGGTGGCCGCAAGGTCACGATCGGGCGCGAACTCACCAAGCAATTCGAGGAAATCGCCACCGTGGCCGCCAGCGGATTGCCGGCCTGGTTCGCGGCCGGCAAGGATCGTACGCGGGGCGAATTCGCACTGGTTCTCCATCCGGTGGCCGTGATGACCGACGACGACGCCGACGCGC
>CAIQMJ010000228.1 GCA_903872875.1 uncultured Variovorax sp. | reverse complement strand
CGGACCTGTCGTCGCTGCGCCTCGTGGCGGTGGGCGGTGCGCCGATGCCCGAACCGCTGCTGCGGCTCTACGGTTCCCGTGGCATCCCGGTGCACCAGGGCTACGGGATGACCGAGACCGCATCGATGATCACCTTCCTGCATCCGGACCGGTCGACCGACAAGCTGGGCTCCAGCGGCACCCCGCCGTTGATGACCGAGATCAAGCTCATCGACGTGACGGGCGATGAGGTGACCGGGGCCGGCGCGACCGGCGAGATCTGCGTGCGCGGCGGTAACGTGATGCCCGGCTACTGGAACCGGCCCGAGGCGAATGCCGCGGCCTTCACCGCCGACGGCTGGTTCCGCAGCGGCGACGTCGGCTACCGCGATGCGGAGGGCTTCCTCTTCGTATGCGACCGCCTGAAGGACATGGTGATCAGCGGCGGAGAGAACATCTACCCGGCCGAGGTGGAGAGCGTGCTCTACGACCACCCCGACGTCGCGGAAGCCGCCGTCATCGGCGCGCCGGATGCGCAATGGGGCGAGCGCGTGGTGGCGGTGATCGCGCCGAAGCCTGGCCGGTCCGTCACGCTCGACGGCCTGCGCGAATTCGCCCAGACGCGGCTGGCGCGCTACAAGCTGCCGAAGGAATTGCGGTTGGTCGACGCACTGCCGCGCAACCCCACAGGCAAGGTGCTGAAGGCCAGGCTGCGCGAGCACAACGCCGCTCCCGGACAGGGCTGAGCACGGCCGGGCCACCGCCCGGGAACGGAGACAGGAGACAAGATGGATTTCAAGCATTCCGACAAGTCGCTGGACCTGCAGGCGCGCGTACGCGACTTCATGGAGACGCACGTCGTCCCGGTCGAAAAGCTCTATTACGAGCAGGTGCAGCGCAGCGACCATCCCTATCGCACGCCGGCCATCCTCCAGAAACTGAAGGCGCTGGCGCAGGGGCAGGGTCTCTGGAATCTCTTTCTCTCGTCGGCCAAGGGCGGCCTGAGCAATCTCGACTACGCGCCGGTCAAGGAGATCATGGGCCGCGTACTGTGGGCGCCCGAGGTATTCAACTGCTCGGCACCGGACACCGGCAACATGGAAGTGCTCGCGCACTACGGCACGCCCGAGCAGAAGGCACGCTGGCTCGAGCCGCTGATGGCGGGCACCATCCGGTCCGCCTTCTCGATGACCGAGCCGGCCGTGGCGTCCAGCGATGCGACCAACATCCAGTGCGAGATCCGCCGGCAGGGGGACGACTACGTCATCAATGGCCGCAAGTGGTTCACTTCCGGTGCGCTCAACGAGGAGTGCAGGCTGCTCATCGTCATGGGCAAGACCGATCCCGACCATGCCGACCGCCATCGGCAGCAATCGATGATCCTCGTGCCGAAGGACACGCCCGGCGTGCGCATCGTGCGCGACGTCACGGCCTTCGGCTACGACGATGCGCCGGTGGGGCATCCGGAGATCGTCTACGACAACGTGCGCGTGCCGGCGTCGAACATGCTCCTCGGCGAAGGCCGCGGCTTCGAGATCGCGCAGGGCCGGCTCGGCCCGGGGCGGATCCATCACTGCATGCGCCTGGTCGGCTGTGCGCAGCGCGCGCTGGAGATGATGTGCGAGCGCGCCAACACGCGCATCGCCTTCGGCCGCGCGCTCGGCGAGCAGGGCTCGGTACGCGAGGACATCGCGCATTCCTTCTGCGAGATCGAGCAGGCGCGCCTGCTCACGCTGCATGCCGCCGACAAGATGGACCGCGAGGGCAACAAGGCCGCCAAGGACCTCATCGCCGCGGCGAAGATCGTCGTGCCCAGCATGGCGGCGCGCGTCATCGACCGCGCGATCCAGGTCTTCGGCGGGGCCGGCGTCTCGCAGGACACCTTTCTGCCGCGCGCCTATGTCTACGCGCGCTTCATCCGCATCGGCGACGGGCCGGACCAGGTGCACCTGTCGGCGGTTGGGAAGGAATTGCTCAAGCGCAGCGCTGCGCGCGTGTCGGCGTGAGCGCCGCGAAGCCGGCCGAAGGTATTCCGATGAACGCACCGATCGACACGGCGGTCAGCGCACCGCCGCTGGACCTCGAACGGCTCGGCCGCTACCTGGAAGCACACGCGCCGGGCTTCCGCGGCCTGCGCAAGGCCGAGCGCCTCGTCGGCGGCAACTCGAATCCGATCTGGCGCCTGGAGGCCGGAAGCGGCCACTACATCCTGCGCACGCAGCCCGCCGGCGAACTGCTGAAGTCCGCGCATGCGCTGGACCGCGAGGCGCGCATCCTGGGCGCGCTGCGGCACAGCGACGTGCCGGTCCCGCGCCTGCGGGTGCTGTGCAACGACCTGGACGTGGTCGGCGTGCAGTTCTACCTGATGGACTTCGTCGACGGCGTGGTGCACAGGCATGTCGGGCTGCCCGAGGTGCAGCCGGCACGGCGCCGCGCGGTGTACGAGGCCGCGATCGACAACCTCGTCGCCATCCATCGCACCGACGTGGACGCGCTCGGGCTGCGCGACTTCGGTCGTGCCGGGAACTACTTCGAACGGCAGCTGCACCGCTGGACGCAGCAGTACCGCGCCGCCATGCCCGAAGGATCGGCGTCGATGGATTGCCTGATCGGGCGGATCGAGGCGCTGGTGCCGCGCGAGGCCCACCCGGTGGTCCTGCTGCACGGCGACTCGCGGCTCGACAACCTGATGTTCGATGCGGCCGGCGAGCGCGTGATCGCGGTGCTCGACTGGGAGCTTTCCACGCTGGGCCATCCGCTGGCCGATCTCGGGCAGTTCCTGGGCGTGCAGGAGTTGCCGCACGACTACCTGCTGCCGGGCCTGCGCGGCGTCGACCGCGCGGCGCTGGGGCTGCCCACGCAGGACGAACTGGCCGGGCGCTACCTGCGCGCGATGGACATGGACCCGCAGACCGACATGCGCTTCCACAAGGCCTTCGCGATGTTCCGGCAGGCGGCCATGTCCGCCGGCCTGCGCCGGCGGGCCGCGCTCGGCACCGCCGTGGCGGAGAGCGCCCGGGCCTTCGGCGACACGATGGACGTGTTCGCGCAGGCCGGGCTGGACATCCTCGACCCCAGCGCCGCGTGCCCGCAGACATGGAGAACGACATGACCACCATCCGGCCCTTCGACCTGAGCGGCAAGGTCGCGCTGGTCACCGGCTCGTCCCAGGGCATCGGCGCCGCGACCGCGCGCGTGCTGGCGCAGGCCGGCGCGCACGTGGTGATCAGCAGCCGCAAGATCGACGACTGCGAGCGCGTCGCGCAGGCGCTGCGCGACGAAGGCCTGCAGGCCGAGGCCCGGGCCTGCCACATCGGCCGCATGGAGGACATCGCGTCGATGGGCGCACATCTGCAGTCCGTGCACGGCGGGCTCGACATCCTTGTCAACAACGCGGTGCTGAGTCCGTGGCGAACCATCGAGGACATCGATCCCGGCCTGTTCGCGAAGACCGTGGATGTCAACCTGCGCGGCTACTGGTTCGTGTCGAGCGAGGCGGTGAAGCTGATGAAGCCGCGCGGCGGCGGCAGCATCGTCAACATCTCGTCGGTCTCGGCCCTGCATCCGGAGAAGATGCTCGGCCTGTACGGCACGCTGAAGACGGCGCTCATCGGCATGAGCCGCGCCTTCGCGCTGGAGTACGGCCCGTTCGGCATCCGTGCGAACACGGTGCTGCCGGGCGTGATCGAGACGAAGCTGGCGGAGGCCTTCGACGGCGATGCGCGCGAACGCATCCTGCAGAAGACGCCGGTACGCCGCGTCGGCCGGCCCGAGGAAATCGGCTGGGCCGTGCTCTATCTCTGCGCACCGGCCGGTGCGTTCACCACCGGCGCGAGCCTGGTGGTCGATGGCGGCATGTCCATTTCGATGCTTTGAGGAGAGATACAGATGAAAGCAGTGCTTGCCAGGCGCCACGGTCCCCCGGAATCGCTGGTCGTGGAGGAGGTCGACGCGATGCACGCCGGGCCGGGCGAGGTCATCGTCCGTGTGCATACCAGCGCCGTCAACTTTCCGGACACGCTGATCATCGAGAACAAGTACCAGTTCAAGCCGGCACTGCCTTTTTCGCCGGGCGGCGAAGTGGCGGGCACCATCGGGCAGGTCGGCGCCGGGGTCGAGGGCTTCGCGGTGGGCGACCGCGTGATCGCCGTCTGCGGCTGGGGCGGCTTTGCGGAGGAAGTCCGCACCGTGCCCGCCAAGCTGGTGCGCCTGCCCGAGGGCATCGACATGGAGGCCGCGGCTGCGCTGGTCATCACCTACGGCACGTCGCATTACGCGCTGAAGGACCGAGCGGCCATCCAGCCGGGCGAAACGCTGCTGGTGCTGGGCGCCGCCGGCGGCACCGGGATTTCCGCCGTCGAGCTGGGCAAGCTCATGGGTGCGCGCGTCATCGCCGCCGCGTCGACCGACGAGAAGCTGGCGCTGTGCAGGGCACACGGCGCTGACGACACCATCAACTACGCGACCGAGGACCTGCGCGAGCGCATCAAGGCCCTGACGGGTGGGCGCGGCGTGGATGTGGTGTACGACCCGGTCGGCGGCAGCTACACCGAACCCGCGCTGCGCAGCATGGCCTGGCGCGGGCGCTACCTGGTGATCGGCTTCACCGCCGGCGAGATTCCGAAGCCTGCGCTCAACCTGGTGCTGCTGAAGGGTTGCGCGATCGTCGGCGTCTTCTATGGCGGCTTTGCGCAGGCCGAGCCGGCGCGCTACGAGGCTTTCATGAAGGAACTCGTGGGGCTGCTGGCGCAGGGGCGCATCAAGCCCGCGATCACCGCGCGGTTCCCGCTGGAGGAGGCTGCGCTGGCTCTGCGGTTGGTGGCGGACCGGAAGGCCACCGGCAAGATCATGCTGACCACCGCACTGGGGCGTTCGGCGCGCTGAGCGACGCCTAGGACTTTCCCGAAGGCCCGGCCAGACCAGCGACTCGGCACAAGACCGCAGCGGCACCCCCTGGCCACACTGCGCGGATGGCAGGCCGATCCAGGCCAGCCGGAGCTTCACAAGGAGTGCGCAGAATGATGACGAGACAAGCCGCCGCAGCCAGCCTCGGGCTCGCCGCGCTGGCAAGCATGCTGCCGGCGGCCTCGCAGGCCCAGGCCACGCAGGGCGTGACGAAGACCGAGGTGCTGGTCGGCACCATCCAGGACCTGTCCGGCCCGATCGCCGCCTTCGGCAAGGAGACGGTCAATGGCATGAACATGCGCATCGACGAGTTCAATGCGGCCGGCGGCACCGCGGGCCGCAAGATCCGCCTGATCGTCGAGGACTCCAGCTACGACACCAAGAAGGCCGTGCTGGCCGCGCAGAAGCTGGTGCAGAACGACAGGATCTTCATCACCGTCGCGAACATCGGAACCGCACTCGCGCTGACGACCATGCCGATCTTCACCGAGGGCGGCGTGATCCACGCCTTTCCGCTCGCCTCGGCACGCGGGCTCTACGACCCGCCGAACCCGCTGGCCTTCTCGTTCACCGTGCCGTATTACCAGCAGGGCCGGGTCATCGTGAAGGCGATGACGCAGACCAGGGCGGAGCGCAAGTGGTGTTCGCTGATGCAGGACGACGAGCTCGGCTCGGAGCTGATGAAGGGCGTCGAGTCGCAGCTCGGCGAACTGAAGAAGACGATGGCCGAGAAGACGAGCTACAAGCGCGGCGCGACCGACTTCTCGTCGCAGGTCGCGCGCCTGAAGAGCGCCGGTTGCGACACCGTGGTCGTCGGCACCACGCTGCGCGAGACCATCGGCACGCTGAACGAGGCGAAGAAGGTCGGCTTCGCGCCGGAGTTCATCGGTACCGCGGCGTCGTATTCGCACCTGGTGCCCAAGCTCGGCGGCGCGGTGACCGAGGGCTTCCTGTCCGCGCACGCGAGTTCGCAGCCCTATCCCGACGATGCGTCGAAGGCGCTGCGCGACTGGTATGCCGCCTACAAGGCCAGGTACAACGAGGAGCCGGGCCAGTACGCGGTGTTCGGCTATGCGTCGATGGACTGGACCATCAAGACGCTGGAGAAGGTCGGCGCCGACCTCACGACGCAGCGCTTCGTCCAGGTGCTGGAGACCTCGACCTTCCCGCGCGACAAGCTCGGCTTCGACACGATGAGCTTCACCAGGATCAAGCGCCTCGGGTCGGAAGCCGTGCGCATCTCGCGCATCGTGAACGGGCGCTGGGTGCCGATCACCGACTACCTGCAGCCCTGAGGGCAGTTCCTTGGAATTCATCCAGCTGCTGATCTCCGGCGCCGCGCTCGGCTGCATCTATGCGTTGATCGCGCTCGGCTTCGTCCTCATCTACAAGGCGACCGAGACGGTCAATTTCGCGCAGGGCGAGTTGATGATGCTCGGCGCCTGCACCGGCTACCTGCTGATGCTGTGGTTCAAGCTGCCCTTTCTCTGGGCGGCGCTGGTCAGCGTGGTCGGGATGACGGGCTTCGGCATGCTGCTGGAGCGCCTGGCGATCCGGCCGATCCTCGGCCAGCCGCAGTTCACCGTGGTCATGCTGACCATCGGGCTCGGGTACATCACGCGCGGCCTGGTCACGATGCTGCCGGGCATCGGCACCGACACGCACGTGCTCGACGTGCCCTACCGCGGCGAGGTCTGGAAGGTCGGCGCGCTGGTGCTGAGCGCGGAGCAGGGGGCCGTGATCGGCATCACGCTGGCGCTGTGCCTGGTGCTCTTCCTGATGTTCCGCTACACGAAGCTCGGCGTCGCCATGCAGGCGGCGTCGCAGAACCAGCTCGCCGCCTACTACATGGGCATCCCGGTGCGTCGCCTGAACGGCATGGTGTGGGGCCTGTCGGCGGCCGTCGCCACGGTTGCCGGCCTGCTGCTGGCACCGATCACCTTCGTGCACGTCAACATGGGCTTCATCGGGCTCAAGGCGTTCCCGGCCGCGGTGGTGGGCGGCTTCGGCAGCCTGCCGGGCGCCGTGGTAGGCGGGCTGGTCATCGGGCTCGTCGAGGCCTTCGCGGGCTTCTACCTGCCGGAAGGCTTCAAGGACGTGGCGGCCTATGTCGTGGTGCTGCTGATGCTCGTCGTCAAGCCGAGCGGCCTGTTCGGCGAAAAGCT
>CAIQMJ010000227.1 GCA_903872875.1 uncultured Variovorax sp. | reverse complement strand
GTAGTGGCGAAAGCTGTGCGAGTTCGAGTCTCGCCGACCGCACCAAATATCACTGGCAGGAAGCTTGCTTTCTGCCAGTGGCAAGCGGTGATAGAACCCTGATGAACCTCGAATCCTACCTCCCCGTCCTCTTGTTCATTCTGGTCGGTATCGGTGTAGGTATCGGCCCCCAGGTTCTCGGTTATGTCCTCGGCCCCAATCGGCCCGATGCGGCAAAAAATTCCCCTTATGAGTGCGGCTTCGAGGCTTTCGAAAATGCCCGCATGCAGTTCGATGTCCGCTACTACCTGGTGGCCATCCTCTTCATTCTGTTTGATCTCGAGATCGCCTTTCTCTTTCCTTGGGCTGTCGCCCTGAAAGAGGTGGGCGCGGCCGGCTTCTGGGCGGTCGTGATCTTTTTGGCGATTCTTGTCGTGGGCTTTGCCTACGAATGGAAAAAAGGCGCTCTCGACTGGGAATAGCCGGATTCCGGCAACAAGGATAGTCATGGCCATTGAAGGCGTATTTAAGGAAGGCTTCGTCACCACGTCCTACGACTCGGTGGTGACCTGGGCCAAGACCGGCTCGCTCTGGCCCATGACCTTCGGTCTGGCCTGTTGCGCCGTTGAAATGATGCATGCCGCTGCTGCGCGCTATGACATCGGTCGCTTCGGTGCCGAGGTCTTTCGTGCCAGTCCGCGGCAGTCCGATCTGATGATCGTCGCCGGTACGCTGTGCAACAAGATGGCGCCGGCGCTGCGCAAGGTCTACGACCAGATGGCCGAGCCGCGCTGGGTGCTGTCGATGGGGTCGTGCGCCAATGGCGGCGGTTACTACCACTACAGCTATTCGGTGGTGCGGGGCTGCGACCGCATCGTTCCAGTGGACGTCTATGTGCCTGGCTGCCCGCCGACTGCAGAGGCGCTGATCTACGGGATCATCCAATTGCAGCAGAAGGTTCGCCGAACCAATACCATTGCGCGCGCCTGAGCAGGATTGCCATGACAGTTTTTGCGATCGACCCTGGTGTCCTGAAGGACACGATTACGCTTGCCCTGGGCGACAAGTTGAAAAGCATCGACGTCGCGCTCGGCGAGGTGACGGTGCTGGTAAATGATTCAGACTATCTGGAAGCCATGCGGACCCTGCGCGATGCGCCTGGCTGCAAGTTCGAGCAATTGATCGATCTTTGCGGTGTCGACTATTCGACTTACCGCGACGGTGCCTGGGACGGTCTGCGTTTCTGTGCCGTTTCGCACCTGTTGTCCGTCAGCCTGAACCAGCGCGTGCGGGTCAAGGTGTTCTGCACGGACGACGACTTTCCGGTGCTTCCGTCGGTGATGCACATCTGGGCATCGGCCAACTGGTTCGAGCGCGAGGCCTTCGACCTGTATGGGATCGTGTTCGAGGGGCATGAGGATCTGCGCCGCATCCTGACGGATTACGGCTTCATCGGACATCCGTTCCGCAAGGACTTCCCGCTGTCTGGGTATGTCGAGATGCGCTACGACGAAGAAATGAAACGCGTCGTCTATCAGCCGGTGAGCATCGAGCCGCGCGAAGTCACGCCACGCATCATCCGCGAAGAAAACTACGGAGGCCTGCACTGAAGGCTCCGGCCCCACGGTGATCGAACATGGCTGAAATCAAGAACTACACGCTCAACTTCGGACCCCAGCATCCAGCCGCCCATGGTGTGCTGCGCCTGGTGCTCGAACTCGACGGCGAAGTCGTCCAGCGCGCCGATCCGCACATCGGGTTGCTGCATCGGGCGACCGAGAAGCTCGCCGAGCACAAGACTTTCATCCAGTCGCTGCCCTACATGGACCGTCTCGACTACGTGTCGATGATGAGCAACGAGCACGCCTATTGCCTGGCGATCGAGAAGCTGCTCGGTCTGGAAGTGCCGATCCGCGCGCAGTACATCCGCGTGATGTTTGCGGAAATCACGCGTCTGCTGAACCACCTGATGTGGCTCGGCTCGCACGGCAACGACTGCGGCAGTTCGACCATCCTGATCTACGCGTTCCGCGAGCGCGAAGACCTGTTCGACATGTATGAGGCCGTCTCCGGTGCTCGCATGCATGCGGCGTACTTCCGTCCGGGCGGCGTCTACCGCGACCTGCCGGACACGATGCCGCAGTACAAGGTCAGCAAGATCAAGAACGCCAAGGCATTGGCGCGCATGAACGAAAACCGCCAGGGTTCGCTGTTGGACTTCATCGATGACTTCACGAAGCGTTTCGTGAAGCACATGGAGGAATACCACACGCTCCTGACGGACAACCGCATCTGGAAGCAGCGTACCGTCGGGATCGGTGTGATGGACGCCGACCGTGCGCTGAATCTCGGCCTGACCGGCCCGATGCTGCGTGGCTCGGGCGTGGCCTGGGACCTGCGCAAGAAGCAGCCCTACGATGTCTACGACCGCATGGATTTCGACATCCCGGTGGGCAAGACCGGCGACTGCTACGACCGCTATCTGGTGCGCATGGAAGAAATGGCGCAGTCGAACCGCATCATCAAGCAATGCGTCGATTGGCTGCGCGTCAACCCCGGTCCGGTGATCACCGACAACCACAAGGTTGCGGCGCCCGAGCGGGAGGCGATGAAGGCCAACATGGAGGAGCTGATCCATCACTTCAAGCTCTTCACCGAAGGTTTCCATGTGCCCGAGGGCGAAGCGTATGCCGCCGTCGAGCACCCGAAGGGCGAGTTCGGCATCTACCTGATCAGCGACGGCGCCAACAAGCCCTATCGCCTCAAGATCCGCCCGCCAGGTTTCGTCCACCTTGCCGCGCTCGACGAGATGTC
>CAIQMJ010000226.1 GCA_903872875.1 uncultured Variovorax sp. | reverse complement strand
AGGTCGGGCAGGTCGCGGTGCAGAAGCCGCAGTGCACGCACTTGCGCAGGATGGCCTCGGCTTCGCGGCCATCGGCTGTGCCCTGGAATTCAGGGGCGAGTTCGGTTTGCATGGTGGGTTCTTTTTATGGGGAACGCGAAACATCAGGCATCGGGTGGGCGCGCAACGCGTCGCGCCCAGGGGGATTTCAGCATCCCGCGCAGGTAGGCGGAGCGGCGCAGATCACGGCGAAACGGCGGCAGCGAGAGCACCAGCAGCAGCGCAGCGAGCGGCACCACCCACACGAAGCCCACGTACTTGAAACCGGCCGCACCGACCAGCCCGCCAGCGATGAACATGCCCAGCAATCCGGCATGCAGCCGCATGGCATGGCGATCCGCCACGACGCGCTGCGCCGTCGCCGTGCTGCGCCGGTTGCGGTAGAAAAGCTTGCCGAGTTCGAGGCCGAGATCGGTGATGTTGCCGGTCATGTGCGTGGTACGCATCCTGCCATGCGTCATGCATGAACTCAGCCCGTTCTGCAGGCCCATGATGTACGACAGCAACAGCACGGTCAGCGGCACGGAGAACGGCGTCGGCCAGGTCAGCGTGATGGCCCCCAGAAGGCCGAACACGAGCATCAGGCCCGCCTCGAGCAGCAGCGGCATCGCAAAGCTGCTGCGAAGGCGGTGCTGAACGCCCCAGTTCACGATCACCGCCGTGGTGGACGCGCCCGACAGGAAAGCCAGGATCGCGCCGACCGCGCCCAGCAGCAGCGGCACGCTGCCCAGCACCAGCCCGTCGGCCACCTGCGAGGCGAATCCCGACATGTGCGAGGTGTACATGTGGACCACCAGCAGGCCGCCGGCGTTGACGGCACCCGCATTGAAGGCCAGCAGCAGGCCGAAGATCCGATCGATGGACGCCGTCCGGTGCTGGCCCGTGAGGTGGAGCAGACGACGCATGAGCGTTCAGCCCCGCAGCATCCGGCCGCGATTGAAGATATCCGCCGGATCGAAGGCCTGCTTGAGCGCGCGCTGGACGCGTTCCAGCGCCGGCGACAGCGGCGTGAAACGCGGCAATGACGAGGGGGCCGCGACGGCACCTTCGGCGGCCCGGAACAGCGTTGCGTGCCCGCCCGCATTGCGCGCCGCAGCCCGCAGCGCGGCCCCTTCGGCTGCCGCCGCCACATACCAGCGCTGGCCACCGTGCCATTCGATCAGCGGCGTGCCCGGCACCTGCAGCACCGGCGCGGTCTGCGGCACCGACAGACGCCACAGTTCGCGTGTGCCGTGCGCCGTCTGCTCGGCGAACCAGGGCAGCCGCTGGTCGCGGCAGGCGTCCCAGTCGGCAGCGACGTCGTCCTGGCGCGTTCCGCCCATCTGTGCGCACGCCGATTCGACCGCGGCGACCGCACCCCGCAGCCGCAGGTAGAGCGTGCCGACACCCGCGTCCTCGACCCAGCAACTGGCGTTCAGCGGCAGCGGGCGGCCGCCCCAGCCATGCAGCAGGTCGAGCGCGTCGGCCTGGCTGCATTCGAACTTCAGCGTCGTCTCGGCGGGCGCAACGGGGAGCACCTTGAGACTCACCTCGACGATGAGGCCCAGTGCGCCCATCGAACCGGCCAGCACGCGCGACACGTCATAGCCCGCGACGTTCTTCATCACCTGGCCGCCGAAGCTCAGCACCTCGCCCATCCCGTTCACCAGGGTGGCGCCGAGCACGTAATCGCGCACCGATCCGACGCTGGCACGCGACGGTCCTGCCAGGCCGGCGGCCACCATGCCACCGACCGTGGTGCCCTCGGCAAACTGCGGCGGCTCGAACGCCAGGCATTGCCCGTGGGCAGCCAGTTCGGCGTCGAGCGCTGCCAGCGATGTGCCGCCGCGCACCGTCACGACGAGTTCGCTCGGCTCGTAGCTGGTGATGCCCGTCAGCGCACGCGTATCGAGCAATGCGCCGTCCGGAGGCTCGCCGTAGAAGT
>CAIQMJ010000225.1 GCA_903872875.1 uncultured Variovorax sp. | reverse complement strand
GCCGCATTGGTGGCCTACAAACTGGCACACGGGAACGCGATTCCATCCTCCGCGGACGAGTTGAAGGAATTCGTCAATTACGTCCAACCCAGTCCCGCGGCCGCAGCGGTCTATTGGGCGGTATGCGGGCCACCCAATTACTGCCAGCCGCTCCATATCGCGATGGCGGATTGGCAGAAAAGAGAGCCCCACAAGTTCCAGCCTGAAGAGAACTCCACCTCGCCGTAGCCCTTGGGACAGATAGCTCTTGTGTCCCCGACAACGCCGCCGCGGGACGCCTACCTTCGGGATTCACGAAGGAACGTGATGTTGCATGACAGACCGTACCATCCGATTCGCACAAGGACCCGGTCACGAAAGAACTGCTCAAAGCGATCGAAGACGATGAGCAACTCCGCACTCGGCATTCATTTCTTCATACCTTGTGAATTGAAGGGCAAGACAGGCCACCACTGACCGTGAAGCAAGCCGTCCACGAGCGTACCTACGAGAGTGCAACGCTTCTTCACAAGCGCCTTTTCCGCACCTTCGCTACGCCAATCCGCTGTTGCCGCCATCGTCATGGCCTGCCATGCCCATCGCTTCGCACCCGAGTGCATGCCTTCGGGCCTGACCCGCAGCTGTCTCGTTGCACGACCGACGATGCCGCCCAAATCGAAGAAGGACGGCACCATGGTCAATCGCTATACCAATCTCCGAGCGCTTACCAGCTCCAGCACCAGCACAGTCATCAGTACCGGAAATCTGCTCGACGAAAAGACCTCCAGCCCTTCGGGTCCGACATCCACGCCCAACCGGTCTCCCACATCGAGCATCGACCCCAAGGAGTTTTCGAAGCCATCGCAGTTGAGCACCTCAACCGCGGGTGCCACGACAACCACGGTCCATGACAACACGCAATTCAACTCGCCCGCCTCATTCACAGGCCTGTCCCTCCAGGAGCTCACCTCGCGCCATCGAGATCTGGCCGAGATCACGCTGACGTTTCAGTGGCGTGAGACCACACCGCCAGCCGTCGCCGAGTTGGCGAAGCTCTTGCCGAAAGATCCACCTCCGGCGTACGGCCCGCTGGCCCGGGGCTGCGATGCGTTCATCAAGTTGGTCGCAACGGACAGTTGCGCCGTCAGTGGCATTCTCTACGGCATCCTCCATTCATTGAAAGTGCTGATCCAGGACGCGCAGTCGCAACAGGCACCTTCTCGCCGGCCGGAAAGCTCGCCATGGCAACCATCAAAACGGCGTCGACTTGACGACGCCCCCAGTACGAGTCAGGGAGATGCAGTCCCGAAGCCGCCATCTGCCGCGATTGGGTCAGGCGTGGTCGATGAAGTACCCACCTCCGTCGCCCCGGACTTGCCGGATGAAGACTTGCGATCCCTCCGCAGTCAGATCCGCGAGCTGAAAGAAGGGGTCGAGACACGCCATCCGGCGCAGGCGGTCGAAGCGCTGGAGGCGATCAAGACTCTGGCCGAAAAGGTCGAGCGACCCGACATTGCGGATGCCGTTGCGAAGGCGCAAGGTTGGGACGGCATGGAGAAACTGGCAGACGCCTTGGCGAGAGAGTTTCCATTAGCCCAGCCCCAGGTGGAGGTTCTCTTTAAAAATGCCCATGAAGCCGCCGTCTACGAGGTGATTCGCCACAATCCGACGTTGATTCGCAAAGATATCTACGGAAAGCTGTCCCACTTGGGAGAGGGTACCGTCGATCAGACTGCAACCGCCGTGCGAGCCAAGCTGGCATTCGGCCTGAACAGCGAGACGTTCCTGCAAATTCTTGAACGCGTCGCAAAGTCCAACAACGAGAGGGGATTCGCGATCGCCCTTGCGAGAGATCAGGAACTCGCCATCAGCATCGACCAATTCGCCGTCTTGAACGCGGCACTGTTTCAATACCGGTCCGAACATCAGGGCAGGATGCCCACCGACAGGGCCGACCTCAAGGTGTTCGCAAGTTATCTGCCACGGAACGCAACTGCCGCACCAGCCTGGGCGGCCGCGGTACAGCCCCTCGGGTACTGCGTATCGCGTGAACAGGCACTGATCGATTGGACGGCGCACAACGCCGCTTCGGCAGCGCAGATATCCACGCAGCAAGCCGGGGCGCAATCCAGGAGCAGCCGGGCGAGCAACAGTCAACCACCGAGTGTGGAGCAGCTCGTCCTCGAGAATCCGAACAAGGGCAATCTGGGGCTGCTTCGCGGCCTGTTCGGTCCGACCCTGGACAACGCGCGAAAGATCGCGAATACGGCTCGGGAAAGATTGGCCTTTCAGTTACCGGATTCGAAAGCGATTCTGTATATGTTGGCGATTGTGGAAACATCGACGACCGTCCGGGCATTGCAGCGCGGGCTCCGGGAAGACGACGTCGGGATGAACACGCGCGCCTTCCCCGACTGGAAGATTGCGCTGGAACTCTACAAGCAAACTCACGCCGGCCAGATCCCGCATTCCGAGGAAGACATCGAGGAGTTCGCGAAATGCATTCAGCCCAGCAACACCGCCGCAGCGGTCTATTGGGCGGTGAACAGAGAAGCGACCCGATACTGCGAACCACTCGACATCGCGACCCGGGCCTGGCGGGCAAAGGACCCCGACAAGTTCAAAAATGCGGGAGATGGGCCTTTGCCAGTCGCCGTATGGCCTCCGGTCGCCTGATCGGCTTTCTCGATCGTGCAACTGGAATGCGGACGCACCGCTTCCGTTGCAAGCGCCACGAACCCCGGCACGGAAACACGGGGCTCAGACCATCCCTCCGTTGACCGAAATGATCTGCCCCGTGATGTAGGCCGCGTCGTCGCTCGCAAGAAAGCCTGCCAGCGCGGCGACTTCCTCCGGCTTGCCCGCGCGCTTGACCGGCACCAGCTGCTGAATCAGCGCCGCGTCGAAGGCTGCGTCGGCCATCGGCGACGCGATGATGCCCGGCGCAATGGCATTCACGGTCACGCCGCGCGAGGCGACCTCCAGCGACAGCGCCTTGGTTGCGCTGTTGAGCGCGCCCTTGGCAGCCGCGTAGTTGACCTGCCCGCGGTTGCCGGTGAGCGCCGCGACCGACGAGATGTTCAGGATGCGGCCCCAACGGGTGCGCAACATCGGCAGCAGAAGCGGCTGCGTGACGCGGAAGAAGCCGTTGAGCGATACGTCCACCACCTTGTGCCACTGCTCGGCGCGCATGCCGGGCAGCACGGCATCGTCGTGCACGCCGGCGTTGTTGACGATGACCTGCACCGGTCCGCCCTGCAGCATTGCGGCGCAGGCCGCTGCGCAGGCGTCGTCGCTGCGCAGATCGAAGACATGGCATTCGGCCGAGCCGCCCGCCGCGGCGATCTCGGCGGCCAG